>DASQJV010000144.1:0-9898 GCA_035630855.1 Allosphingosinicella sp.
CGCCGACGTCAGAGCGCCGATGAAGAAGATGATGTCGTTGCCGGCACCGCCGAAGACGGTGTCGTTGCCCCCGTCCTGGAGGCGAAGGACGTCAATGGCGCCGCCGCCGGTGATGACGTTGTCGCCGGCATTGCCGCGGAAATCGTGACCGACGTCCGAGGTCGCGGTCAGCTTCTCGACGTTCGGAACGCCGGCCAGGCTATAGGTCGAGAGCCCGGTGCGGATCTCGTCGGTTCCCTCTCCGGCCGCTTCGATCGCCTCGTCGCCGGCGTTGTCGACATGGAAAATGTCGTTGCCGGTGCCGCCGGTCATCCGGTCGGCGCCGGCGCCTCCGTCGATGACGTCGTTCCCGGCCCCGCCGTCGATCCAGTCGTCGCCGCCGGTTCCGGTGAGGAAGTCGTCGCCGCCATTGACCTGCGGCGGAACGAAACCGCCGATGCCGGATGCGAAGTCCGCCACGACATGGTTCTGAAGGCGAAACAGGGTCAGGAAATTGCCGTCGCCGAGCCGGCTGAGCTGGAGGAGCACGTCGCCGCCGTCCTGGACGAGCCGGGCGTAGCCTGTCTCGAACGGGTTGCCATATTGGCCGGACAGATAATGGAAGAGCGGCAGGCTCCAGTCGAGGATGTCGCCGCCGGGGCCGGGCGTGAAGTCGGTGACGGTGACGTTGCGGCCGATGACGGGGCTGATGGAATCGTAGACGGCGGTTGAGAATTCGATCGTGTCGCTGCCGGCGCCGAGCGTCAGGGTCACCGCTCCGGTCACGGCAAAGAACAGCACCCGGTCATTGCCCTCGCCGGCGTCGAGGATGTCGACGTTGGAGGGCCCCGACGAAGCGCCGACGTACAGCAGGTCCGCGCCTTGCCCGCCGATCAGGGTGTCGTTGCCGAGGCCCGTGAACAATTGGTCGTCGCCGCCGCCGCCGTCGAGATAGGAGCCGCCGGCGGTGGCGGCGACGTTGTCGACGCCCGCGCCGCCGACCAGCTTGATCACCGCGTCGGCGTCATTCACCCAGCCGCTGCTGAGGTTGAGACGTTCGCTCGCCGCCAGCCGGGTGGTGTCGATGATAAGAGGCGAATCGCTCGGAGCGAAGCCGTTCGCGATCTGGAGATTATAGGTGACGGCTGAGTTCAGGGCCCAGCCCCGGCTGGAATCGAAGCCGGAAAGGAGCTGGACGGTCCCGATGCCGGTCGCCGTGATCGGAGTGCCGGGCAGACCGCTGAATGAGGCGGCCTGCAGCCCGACGTACATGTCGGCGGTTTTCCCCTGCACCTGAAGGATGTCGCTTCCGCCGCCGCCGGTGATGGTGACGTTGGGTGCGCCGCCGATGTTGACGGTCGCGACGTAGAACAAATCGTTGCCCACGCCGCCGGTCGCGAAGTCCTTGCCGCCATAGCCGAGCAGGAAGATATCGTTGCCGCCGCCGCCGATGAAATCGTCATCGAGGGTCGTGCCCTGGAACGTCTCGTCGGCCCCGGTGCCGAAGACGAAGGGGAGTCCGTAGCCGCCGATATTGTACGACGTCAGGCTGTGTTTCTGGACACCGTTCAGGATCCCGACGAGCCGGTCCTGGGTCGGCCCGGTAGGCCCGTCCAGGTCGGCGTAGAGCATGGTGCTGCTGCCGTTCTGGACAAGCTTGAGATAGCCGCTCGTGAACGGGTTCGCGGTCGACGGGAAATTGGTGAAGCGGGAAACCAGGCCCGCGAAGCTGAGCCGATCGCCCAGGTCGCCGACCGCGAAATCCTGGACCGTGATGGTCGACTGGAAGTTAGCGTTGGACGGCGCGTCGGAGAAGCGGACCGCGTCCACCCCGGCGCCGAGAGTCACGCTGCCGCGCCCCTGGACGTCGAAAATGTCGTTGCCGGCGCCGCCGTCGAGGATGAACTGGCCGAAGGAGAAGGTGTTCTGGGCCTGGAAGAAGTCGTCGCCCTCGCCGCCGGTGGCGACGAGGAAGTCACCGGTATTGGACAGACGGAAGAACAGGAACCTGTCGTCGCCGGCGCCGCCGATGAACCCCTTGTTGCCGAGGCCCGAGCTCGAATTGTCGATGAACTGGTCGTTGCCCTCGCCGCCGTCGGCAAGATCGTCGCCCTGGCCCGCATTGATGATGTCGTTGCCGGCACCGCCGTCGATCACGTCGTCGCCGTAGGAGCCGAAAATCGAATCGTCCCCGCCGCCGCCGTGGATCTCGTCGTCGCCGAAGAAACCGAGCAGGGTGTCGCCGCCGTCCTGGCCCTCGATAAGGTCGTCGCCGTCGGCGCCGAAGAGGATGTCGGGATCGGCCGTGCCGGTCACGGTCGTTCCGGGCACGTCCAGCCCGTCCGGCGCGAAGCCGCCGAGATTGTAGGCGGTGAAGGCCGCGGCCTCGGTATTCCTGAAGGTGATCAGGGTGACATATTGGTCGCCGCCGCCGTTCTGGTCGATCTGGAGCAGCGAGTCCGCTCCGCTCTGCAGGAGACGAACGCTGCCGTCCCCCGCGGTCAGGGTGCGCAGGAGGAAGCCGAACCACTCGAGCCGGTCGCCCTCGTCGCCGGTGGCGAAGTCGGTGACCTCGATCGTCGCAATGCTGGTCGGGGATTTGGTGAAGCTCTCGATGTCGAGCCGGTCGCGGCCGTCGCCGAGCGCGATGACGGCGCTTCCGGCGAGGCTGGAGATGCTGACCAGATCGGCGCCCGAGCCTGCGTCGACGCTGAAGCTCGCCGTCGCCGAGCTGCCGGAAATGCTGATAGTGTCGTTCCCGGCTCCGCCCGATCCGGACACGGTCCCGGTCCCGGTGGCGGCCGACAGGGTCAGCCGGTCGTCGCCGTCCTCGCCGAACAAAGAATCGCCTGTGGTCTCGGCGGTCAACGTGTCGTTGCCCGCGTCGCCATGGACTTGGTCGGCGCCCTGGCCGCCGCGCAATATATCGTTGCCTTCGCCGCCCCACAGGGTGTCGGCGCCGGCATGGCCTTCGAGGATGTCGTCGCCGTCGAGCCCGAACATCTCGTCCGCGCCGCCGTTGCCGCGCAGGGTCTCCGCCGCGCCCGTTCCGCTGATCGTCTGCGCCGGCACGGCGCTTCCGTCCCAGGTCCAGCCGCCGAGATTGTCGGGCGTGAGGTCGGCCAGCAACACGTTCTGAAGGACGATCGCGTCGACGAACGTCCCGTTGGCCGTGAACGAAGCGGAAATGACCACGTCGGCGCCCGACTGCGCCGCTTTCAGAAAGCCGGCGGCGAACGGGTTGGCGTTGGGATTCCAGCCGGTGAAGTCGGCCGTCGACAGGCTGCTGAAGCTGATCCGGTCGCCCGCCGCTCCGGCCTGGAAATCGCTGATCACGATCGAGCCGCCGCCCAGGACCGAGGTGCGCAGGCCGGCCGGTGTGACGAGGTCGCGCCCGGCGCCGAGAGAGAGGCCAAGCAGGCTCCGGAGCGCGAACACCTCGACCGCGTCGTCGCCCTCCCCGGCGGCGGCGGTGAGCGCCGTCGCGGCGGCGGTGAGCTGGATGATCAGCCGGTCGTTGCCGGCGCCGCCGTCGAGGGCGAGCGAGTCGCCGGCCCGCCGGCGGTCGGCGAACAGGGTGTCGTTGCCGTCGCCGCCCGCCAGGGTGTCGTTGCCCTGGTCGGTGCTGCTCAGATCGTCATTGCCGGCGCCGCCCTCGAGCAGGTCGTTGCCCGCCTCGCCGCGCAGGACGTCGTCGCCGTCGCCGCCGACCAGATGATCGTCGCCGGCGCCGCCGAAGAGGACGTCGTTGCCGTCGCCGCCCGAGATCAGGTCGGCCGCGGCCGCGCCGAACAGAAGATCGGCGCCCGCCGTCCCATTTATGTCAGCCATGTGTAGAGTCTGCTTTCCCCGTCCGCCGGACCGACGGACCCCGCTAACTGATTGGCACGGGGGATATAATGGCGCAACGCAGAAAAGCCTCGCCGGCGCCGGGGGAGGGGGCGGCGGCCTAGCTTTCGAACAGCCCTTCGTCCGGGTAGAAAAGCGACGCTCCCGCGACGGCCTGGGCGGCGAGGCCGGCCGCCTCCGGAACGACATGCTCGAGATAATAGAGGCAGGCGGCGCGCTTCGTCGCGACGAACCGGCGATTGGCGGCGATTCCGGGCGAATCCAGCGCCGCCAGCTGCCGCTTCATCAGCCAGCCGCAGACCAGGGTCGAGAGCAGGGTCAGGAACGGATAGGAGCCCGCCAGCCGGTCCTCCGGCCCCATCGCCGCCAGCCGTTCCGCGACGCTTCCGGCCAAATCCGCAAGCTCGAGCAGCGGTCCCTCGGCCTCGTTCCTCACCTCTCCGAGCAGCCGCCGCAAGGTCTCGCCGCCCTCGAGGCCGAGCTTGCGCCCGACCAGGTCGGCCGCCTGAATCCCGTTCGTCCCCTCGTAGATCGGTGCGATCCGGATGTCGCGGTAATGCTGGGCCGCGCCGGTCTCCTCGACGAAGCCCATGCCGCCATGGACCTGAACGCCCAGGCTCGCGACCTCGCAGCCGACGTCGGTGCCATAGGCCTTGACCAGGGGAGTCAGCAGGTCGGCGCGGGCCTGGGCCGCCCGGTCGCCGAGCGTTCCGCGGTCGGTCTGCCCGGCCGCATAATAACAGAGCGCGCGGGCCGCCTGGGTCAGGGCGCTCATCCGGAGCAGCATCCGCCTCACGTCGGGATGCTCGACGATCGCCGCCGGCCGCCCGGCCCTGGTCCCCTGCACCCGCTGCGACGCATAGGCGATCGCGGCCTGGGTCGCCCGCTCGCCGATCGAGACTCCCTGAAGCCCGACGTTCAATCGGGCATTGTTCATCATCGTGAACATCGCCCGCATGCCGCCCGTCTCCTCGCCGATCAGCCAGCCGCGGCAATCGCCCTCGTCGCCGAACGCCATCACGCAGGTCGGCGAGGCGTGGATCCCGAGCTTGTGCTCGATCGAGACGCAGCGGACGTCGTTCGGCCGTCCGTCGGGCAGCCTCTTGGGCACGAGGAACAGCGAGATCCCCCTGGTCCCCGGCGGAGCGCCCGGCGTGCGCGCGAGCACCAGGTGGACGATGTTGTCGGCCAGGTCGTGGTCGCCGAAGGTGATGAAGATCTTCTGCCCCTCGATCCGCCAGCCGCCGTCCCCGGCCGGCTCCGCCCGGCTCTTGAGCGCTCCGACGTCCGAGCCCGCCTGCGGCTCGGTGAGGTTCATCGTCCCGGTCCACTCGCCGCTGACCAGCTTCGCGAGCCACTGCGCCTGAAGCTCGGGCGAGCCGTGGTGGCGGAGCGCCTCGACTGCTCCGGCGCTCAGCATCGTCACCAGCGAGAAGGCCATGTTGGCCGAGCCCAGATCCTCCATCACCACCGTGGCGAGCACCAGCGGAAGCCCCTGCCCGCCCTGCTCCGGCGGTCCGGCCAGAGTGCCCCAGCCGCCCTCGACATAGGCGCGATAGGCCTCGCGGAATCCCGGCGGCATGGTCACGCCGTCCGCCGACCATTTCGCCCCGATCTCGTCCCCGGCGCGGTTGAGCGGCGCGAACTCGCCCGCCGCGAAGGCGCCGGCCCCCTCCAATATGGCGTCGACCAGGTCGGGCGTGGCCTCGGCGAACCGGTCGTGGCCGGCGAGCTCGTCCATTCTCACGACATGCTCGAGCACGAAGCGCTGGTCGGCGACGGGAGGCGTATAGGTCATGGGGCTCCTCGCGGGCCGTTGCGCTGCTGGAACGGGCGCTATAGCGCGGGCGGGTGAAGGCGCAAAACACCCGTGTCCTGCCGGTCGGCGGCGATGCCCTCAGCGAAGCCGCCGAACGCATCCGCGCGGGCGAAGTCGTCGCGGTGCCGACCGAGACGGTTTATGGGCTCGCCGCCGACGCCGCCAATGCCGAAGCGGTCGCCCGGATCTACGCGGCAAAGGGGCGGCCCTCGTTCAATCCGCTCATCGTCCATGTCGAAAGCCTCGCCGAAGCGGAGCGGCTCGCAGCCTTCTCTGGCCCGGCGCGGGCGCTCGCCGAGGCGTTCTGGCCCGGGGCGCTCACCCTCGTCCTGCCGGTGCGCGAGGATAGCGGCCTCGCCGCCGCGGTCACGGCCGGCCTTGCGACCGTGGCGCTGCGCTGCCCGGCGCATCCGGCGATGCAGGCGCTGCTCGCCGAGGTGGGCCGCCCCCTCGCCGCCCCGTCCGCCAATGCCAGCGGCGGCCTGAGCCCGACCCGCGCCGGGCACGTCCTCGCCGGCCTCGGCGGCCGGATCCCGCTGATCCTCGACGGCGGCCCGACCGAGCGGGGGCTGGAATCGACCATCGTCGCGGTCGATGAGGACCGCGTCCGGCTGCTTCGGCCCGGACCGATTGGTCTCGACGACATCGAGATGGTCGCCTCGCTTCCCCGGCACCCATTCCTGCCCGGGTCGGAGGGGAGGATCGAGTCGCCCGGCCAGCTCGACAGCCACTATGCGCCGTCCAAGCCGCTCCGGCTCGGCGCCGAGGCCGCGGATCCGGACGAGTGGCTGATCGGTTTCGGCGGCGTGAGCGGCGACGACAATCTCTCTCCGTCAGGAAGCCTCGAAGAGGCGGCCGCCCGGCTGTTCGAGGCACTGCATCGCGCCGATTCGCAGCCGCGGCCAGCCATCGCCGTCGCCCCGATCCCGGCGCGCGGCATCGGCCTCGCCATCAACGACCGCCTCTGCCGTGCCGCCGCTCCGAGGGACGGGGCCTGATGCCGCTCGCCCTCCAGGCCGGCCTCTGGGGCCTGCTCAGCGGCTCCGCTTTGCTGATCGGGGCGCTCGCCGGCTGGTTCGTCCCGATGTCGCGGCGGGTCATCGCCGCGATCATGGCGTTCGGGGCCGGGGTGCTGATCTCGGCGCTGTCGTTCGAGCTGATGGACGAGGCCTGGAGCCGGGGCGGAGTCTGGCCGGTCGCCGCCGGCTTCTTCGGCGGCGCCGCCTTCTTCACCTTCTGCAACCAGCTGCTCGCCGCCTGGGGCGCCCGTCACCGCAAGCGCAGCGATCCCCAGCTTCGCAAGACCCATGGCCAGGGCAATGGCGCCGCCCTCGCTTTGGGGGCCCTGATCGACGGCATACCCGAATCGATCGTCATCGGCGTGAGCCTGCTCGAAGGCGGCGCAATCGGCCTGGTCGCGGTGATCGCGGTCTTCCTCTCCAACCTTCCCGAAGGGCTCGCCAGCGCGGCCGGGATGAAGGCCGAAGGCAAGAGCGCCGCCTTCGTCTTCCTGCTCTGGGGCGCGATCGCCCTCGCCGCGGGCCTTGCCGCGCTGGGCGGCTATCTCGCCTTCGAGGGCGTCGATCCGGCCGCGGTCGCCGCGGTCCAGGCGATCGCCGCCGGGGCGATCCTGGCGATGATCGTCGACACGATGGTGCCGGAGGCGTTCGAAGGCACCCAGGATTATGCCGGGCTGATCGCCGTCAGCGGCTTCCTCGCCGCCTTCCTGCTCTCGAAGCTCGGCGGCTGAGCCGAAAAAAAGGGGCGGCCGAAGCCGCCCCTTTCCGTCTCGAGAGCCTGCGGCCCCGGGCTTATTTCGCAGCCTTCTTGCCGCGGGCCTTCTCGGCCTTCTCGCGCGCTTTGCGCTGCTTGTCGGTCTCGGTCATCATGGTGACCCGGGCCGGGGTGTAGCTGGCGGCGATGACCGCCGCGCCGCTGCCGGCCACGGTCACCGGGATCGCGTCGACGGTGCGGGCCGTGAACTCGCGGCCTTCCTCGACCTTCGCGCTCTTGCCCTTGACCATCATCCCGCCGACGAGACCGGCCGCGACCATGGCGCCGACGGCGGCGCCGCCGCGGCCTTCGCCGGCCTGGTGGTGGCGGCCCTCGATCGGGATCTGCAGGCCGTTATGGTCGATGTAGCGGAAGGTGAAGTCCATCTTGCCCGACTTGCCGAACCCGCCCTTGCCGGAGCGGCGGGTGATCTGGGCGACCGCGCGGGTGCCGCGCGGGATGACGACCATGTCGCCCGCCTTGACGTCCTGAGCGACGGTCAGCGAGAATTTCTCGCCGAGCCGGTGCGACTTGCTGCTCACCGTCTCGTTCATGGTGAGAACGACTTCGCTGTTGGCCGGAAGCACGACCTCGGCCGCCATCGGCGCCGACGTCTCGACGACGGCGGGCTGGGCCGCCGGAACGTCCTGAGCGAAAGCCGCGGACGGAGCGAGCATGAGCGCGGCGCCGGCGAGCAGCGCCGAATGAATCGATTTCATTGAAAACCCCCCAAACCGAGTCGTCCCAATACGACTCGCGGGCAATAAGCTGAACGACTTGCCTTTCGCTGACAAGTAGGGAGCGCTCCAAGCCCTTATAATTTCTGGAGAATAGGCGAAAGTGTGGCTTATTTCGGATACGTTATTGTCGAAAGTGATAATATTCTACGGATCCAATCTCCAAAACCGTTGAGATAGAATCGGGGCGACTGAAAAAATTCCTCCCCCGGATTTCCGGGGGGAGGGGGACCGCGCAAAGCGCGGTGGAGGGGTTCTCCAGAGTCAGCAAGGCCCCTCCACCAGGCTCCGCCTGGTCCCCCTCCCCGGCAAATGCCGGGGAGGATTTAGGGGAGCCCGCTCACTCCGCTCCCGCCGCCTCGCTCTTCACCCGGTGGGCGAAGCTCTTGCGGAGCTTCTTCAGCTTGGGCGGGATGACGGCCAGGCAATAAGGGTTGCGCTGGCCCTCGCCGGCCCAATAATCCTGGTGGTAATCCTCCGCCGGCCACCAGTCGGACGCTGCCTCCACCGTCGTCACGATCGGCTCCGGCCAGTCCGCCCGAGCCCGCTCGATGGCGCGGCGAACGTCCTCCTCCTGCTCCGGGGAGAGCGGGAAGACCGCCGAGCGGTATTGGGTGCCGACGTCGTTGCCCTGACGGTTGAGCTGGGTCGGATCGTGGGTGGCGAAGAAGAGGTCGAGAATCTCGTCGTAGGAGATGGCCTCCGGATCGAACGTCACCCGGATCGCCTCGGCATGGCCGGTGTCGCCGCCGCATACCGCCTTGTAGCTCGGGTTCGGCACATGGCCGCCGATATAGCCGCTCTCGACCCGGCTCACCCCGATCACGTCGTTGAACACCGCCTCGGTGCACCAGAAGCACCCGCCGGCCAGGATCGCCTGCTCTTGCGCCATGTCAGTCTCCTTCGCCGCCGAGATAGGGGGACGGCGGACGAGGGCAAGACGCAAAGCGACTATGGCGCGCGGCTTCGAGCGTATAGGCTCGGCGGATGACCAGGTCCGCCCTCGCGCTCGCGCTGGCCCTTCTCGTCCCGCTCGCCGCCGCCGCGGCGCCTCGGCCGTTCCAGTCGGTCGACGAATTCGCCCGGGCCGTCGGCCTGAAGAAGGGGGGCTGGCGGACGCGCGTCAACCTGACCTCGCTCGACATCCGGATGCCCCCGGGAACCGATCCCGAAGTCGCGGCGAAGCTGAAGGCCGAAATCGCGGCGGAGGCCGCGGCGGGAGACGAGATGGAATGCGCGGACAGCAGCTCCGGGGCGGTCACGATGCCGGGCATTCTCCTCGACAGCAGCTGCACCTTCAGCCGGATCGAAGCCGGCGAGGGCCGCTGGGCTCTGTCGTCGACCTGTAAGGCGGGGCCGGGCGGAAGCTCCACCATCGTCGGCGAGGGCCGCTACTCGACTCGGAGGACGACCGGCCGGCACCAGATCGACCTGTCGATGGCCGGAGTGAGGTTGCTCATGACGGCCGAAACGCTGAGCCGCTTCGTCGGCGAATGCCGGCCCTCGGTCCCCGTCACGTTTGAAGTGCGAGCGCCCGACCAGAGCGTCGAGGGATTAGATTGAATGGTCCAAGTCCGTTCGCCCTGATGATCAGGTCGCCATGCCCCCGGCATGGCTTCGGATGTCCGGGGGACATCCGAACCTGATCATTGTCGAAGGGCTTTTCTTCTTGTTTCCCAAGAGAAAAGGAGAGGGCTTCGACAAGCTCAGCCCGAACGGAGACGGGCCCCACCTGATTGCC
>DASQJV010000145.1:0-3157 GCA_035630855.1 Allosphingosinicella sp.
CTTCAGGGTGCGCATCCACATGTCGATCCCGGCGAGCAGGGTGCCGGCGGTGCCTCCGAACCTGGCGACCAGCGGCTCGACATTGCGCACTATCTTAAGTTCTTCGGCTATCCAGCTGTTCCGGAGCGATTCTTCGTACGCAGCCAGCTCGTCTCCCCCGCGCTCGGCCGAGATCGCGGCGAAGGCCGCCTCGGCCGCCAGCATGCCCGACTTCATCGCCGTGTGGCTGCCCTTGATCCGGGGCACGTTGACGAAACCGGCGGCGCAGCCGATCAGCGCCCCGCCGGGAAAGGCGAGCTTCGGCACCGCCTGCCAGCCGCCCTCGTTGATCGCCCGCGCGCCGTAGGAGACCCGGCGGCCGCCCTCCAATATCTCGCGGATCGCGGGATGCTGCTTCCAGCGCTGGAACTCCTCGAAGGGGGAGAGGTGCGGGTTGCGGTAGTTGAGGGCGACGACGAAGCCCAGGGCGACCTGGCCCGCCTCCTGGTGGTAGAGGAAGCCGCCGCCCCAGGCGTCGTCGAGCGGCCAGCCCTGGGTATGGATGACCCGTCCCGGCTCGTGCTTGGCCGGGTCGATGTCCCACAGCTCCTTGAGGCCGATCCCGTAGACCTGGGGCTCGCTCTCGCGCTCGAGGTCGAAGGTCCGCTTGAGCTGCTTGGTGAGATGGCCGCGAGCCCCTTCGGCAAAGAAGGTGTAGCGGCCGTGGAGCTCCATTCCGGGCTGGTAATCGGGCCTGTGGGTGCCGTCGCGGGCGACCCCCATGTCGCCGGTCGCAACGCCCTTGACCGAGCCGTCCTCGTTGAACAGCACCTCGGCGGCGGCGAAGCCCGGGAAGATCTCGACCCCGAGCGCCTCCGCCTGCCCCGCCAGCCAGCGGCAGAAATTGCCGAGCGACGCGGTGTAGGTGCCCTTGTTGCTCATGAAGGGCGGCATCATCAGATGCGGCATCGAATATTTGCCGGTCCGGGTGAGAACCCAATGATGGTTCTCGACGACCGGGACGGTGAGCGGGCTGCCGAGGTCGCGCCAGTCCGGAAGCAGCTCCTCGAGCGCGCGCGGATCGATGACGGCTCCGGAGAGGATGTGGGCCCCGACCTCCGAGCCCTTCTCGAGGATGCAGACGCTGAGCTCTCGCCCGGCCTCTTGCGCGAGCTGCTTGAGGCGGATGGCGGCGGCGAGCCCGGCCGGGCCGGCGCCGACGATCACCACGTCATAGGGCATCGACTCGCGTTCGGACATCAAGGCGCTCCTCCGGCGGCGCCCGCAACTCGCGTCGTCGCAGGCAGCCAACGTCTGGCAGATAGATAGAGATTTTGAGGTTGACCAGCCCGCCGCTGACTGACTCCATACCGGACGTGGAGCGGGTAGAGGACGGATTTTCGCCGGCGGTCGCGGCAAGCGCGCTGAGCTGGTGGGCCGAAGCGGGCGTCGACACTCTGGTCGACGAAGCGCCGCGCGACTGGCTTCGCCCGAAATCCAGGGACATTCCGGCCGCGCCCCCGGCGGCCGGGGAAGGCCCGGAAGAGACCCTTCCCGGCCAGCTCGACCTGTTCCAGGCCTGGCTGGCGTCGAGCGACCGGCTCGCTTTCGCCGCTCCGGCCGCGCCGCGTGTCTGCCCGTCCGGCGATCCCGCGTCCGGTCTGATGATCCTGGCCGACATGCCGACCGGCGAGGATTGCACGGCGGGGACCCTGATCAGCGGCGAGGCCGGCCGGCTGTTCGACCGGATGCTCGCCGCCATCGGCCGGGACCGCGAGTCCGTCTATCTCGCCGCCCTCTCCTGCATTCGCTCGCCGTCGGGACAGCTCAACAGCGAATCGATGAAGAGCTGCGCGGCCCTCGCCCGGCACCATATCGGCCTCGCCGCCCCGCGGGCCGTCCTGCTGTTCGGCGATTCCTGCGCCAAGGCCCTGCTCGGCCTCTCGGTGCCGCAGGCGCGGGGCCGCTGGCACGAGATCCAGACCCACGCCGGGCCCGTCAAGGCCCTGGCAACCATTGCTCCCAGACAATTGCTGGACGCGCCGCGCCTCAAGGCCATGGCCTGGGCCGACCTGCGGATGCTGATCGAAGAGGTGAAGGAATGAGGAAGCTCAGCCCACTGCTGCTCGCCGCGGCTCTCGCCCTGCCGGCGACGGTCGCTTTCGCCGACGACGGCGCCGTCTCGCGCGAGATGGCTTCGGCGAAGCTGAGCCCGGACCAGCGGCAAGGCTATCGCGAGGTCTTCGCGGCGATCCGGGCGGGCGACTGGCCGGGCGCCTCGGCGAGGCTCGACGCGCTTCCGGAAGGGCCGCTCCACTATGCCGCCCGGGCCGAGCTGTTCCTCGCCAAGGGCTCGCCCAGGGTCGAGCTTCCCGAGCTCCTCGCCTTGCTTGAGCGCGCTCCCGAAATGCCCAAGTCGGAGCAGATCGCGCGCCTCGCAGAGACCCGCGGCGCGACCGAGCTGCCGAGGCTCCCGGCGGCCGAGAAATTGGTCTGGGTGGGAAGCCAGCCGAGGCGCTCGCGCGCCGAGGCGACCAAGGGCGACCGGGCCGCCGCCGAGCTCGAGCCGCTGGTCCAGCCGCTGATCAAGGACAACCGGCCCTACGAGGCCGAGGCGATCTTCATCGAGCGTCAGGAGCAGCTCGGAGCCGAGGCCCGGACCGAATATCAGCAGCGCATCGCCTGGTCCTATTACATCGTCGGCAACGACCGCGACGCCCGCCGGCTCGCCGCGCTGGCGCGCTCGGGGAGCGGCGAATGGTCCGTCCAGGGCGCCTGGTCGGAGGGCCTGGCCGCCTGGCGCGAGGGCGACTGCCGGGGCGCGGCCGACGCTTTCGGCAATGTCGCCGGCCGGTCGGGCGACATCGAGCTGGTCGCTGCCGCCCATTATTGGAGCGCCCGCTCGGAGATGATGTGCGGCAAGCCGGAGCGGGTCCAGGCCCATCTGCGCTCCGCCGCCCGGCAGAAGGAGACCTTCTACGGACTGATCGCCACCACGGCCCTGGGAATCAGCGGCCCGGGAGCGACCGGCCTCCACGATTACCGCGACTCCGAATGGCGGGGCATCGCCCAGAAGCCCAACGTCCGAACGGCGCTGGCGCTGGCCGAGATCGGCGAGGCGGACCTCGCCGACCAGTTCCTTCGCCACCAGGCCCGGATCGGCGGATCGGGCGACCAC
>DASQJV010000146.1:0-3535 GCA_035630855.1 Allosphingosinicella sp.
TGATCATCAGGGCGAACGGGTTTGGGCGATTCAATCTAATCCTCACCCACCTAGAATTCTTCGGCCTTCACCAGTTCGCTGAGGCATAGGAAACCGTCCGCGACGGCCCAGGTCGACTCGCGCGGGGTGCGGCGCACGCAGGTTCCGGCGGCCAGGTCATGCCGTTCCTGCCAGCAATCGAGGCCTTTCACGACGTGCCGAACCCCATCGAGATAGATATAAGGCTCGAAGCGGTGAAACGCCCGGTAGATCCTGTCGATCTCGGCGACGGTCATATCCAGCCTCATCGTTCGATCCTCGTCCTTCGGCATCGGCGAATAGCGGCCGCCGGCCTGGGGGCGCTTGCTCGCCCAAAGCGTCTCGATATCCCTGATGGTCGGTCTAATCAGCCTGGCGGCTTCAAGCTGGAGGCGGACCGAGAGCGTCGTCAGATTGTCGCGGGGGCCGATCTCGACCTCGGTCTGGGCGATGATGTCGCCGGCATCGAAGCGCTCGGATATCTCGTGGATCGTCACGCCGGTGCGGCTCTCGCCGCGGAGAATGGCCCAGGGCATCGGCCACACGCCCCTTCCGGCGGGGAGCAGCGAAGGATGGACGTTCACCGCATAGCGGACCGAGTCCCGCCACTCAGGGATCTTGCCGGGATAGGCCGCGGCGACGATCAGCTCCACGCCCGCCCGCTTCAGCCGCTCGAAATCTTCGGTCCTCGCCTTCGACAGCGTGATCCGCGCTCCGCGCCTGGCGGCAGCGAAGCAGACGTCGCGGTTGGTGTTATACTCACCACCCATGATCGGAGTGAAAAGCTCAGCCAGCTCGTGCCCGTCGTCCACCAGGGCATCGAGGACGTTCGAGAAAAGGTCGTATCCGAAATAAGCGAACTTCATAGCGCTGTCCCCGAATGTCGATCCGTCCTAGTCCGCCGGTTCCTCGCCCCGCCGGCGGCTTCGGGCCTGTTCGGACCATAAAGCGGCATAGACCCCGCCGAGCCGGAGCAGCGCCCGGTGGGTGCCGCGCTCGACGATCCGCCCGGCCTCGATGACGATGATCCAGTCCGCCCCGACGATGGTCGAGAGACGGTGGGCGATGACGATCGTCGTGCGCTGCAGGCTGAGTGCAGCGAGCGCCTTCTGGATCGACGCCTCGGTCTTGCTGTCGAGCGCGCTGGTGGCTTCGTCGAGGACCAGGATCGGAGGATTCTTGAGGAGGGTGCGGGCGATCGCGACCCGCTGCTTCTCGCCGCCGGAAAGCTTGAGCCCGCGCTCGCCGACCCTGGTCTCGTAGCCGTCGGGGAGCGACCGGATGAAATCGTGGAGCGCGGCGGCGCGGGCCGCGGCCTCGATCTCGCCGGCCGAGGCGCCCGGACGGCCGAAGCCGATATTGTAGGCGATGGTGTCGTTGAACAGCACCGTGTCCTGCGGGACGATCCCGATATTCTGCCGGAGCGAGGCCTGGCCGACCGAGCGGACGTCCTGGCCGTCGATCGTCACCGACCCGCCGGTCACGTCGTAGAGGCGGTAGAGCAGGCGCGCGATGGTCGACTTGCCAGCGCCCGAATGGCCGACGATGCCCAGGGTCGAGCCCGGCGCGACGTCGAAGTCGACCGAGGACAATATCTGCCGGTCGGGCTCGTAGGCGAAATCGACTGCGCTGAACCGCACATGCCCCTCGCCCACCCGAAGCGGGGGAGCGCCGGGGGCGTCGGCGACCTCGGGAACGGTGTCGATCAGGGCGAACATCTGCTCCATGTCGACCAGGCCCTGCTTGATCTCGCGGTAGACGGCGCCGAGCATGTCCAGGGGCGCGAACATCTGCAGGAGCAGCGTGTTGACCAGAACCACGTCGCCGATCGTGAAGCGGCCCTCGCTCCACCCCTTGATGGTCGCGAACAGAGCGAGGCCGATCATCAGGCTCGTCACCAGCGACTGGCCGATGTTGAGCAGCCCCAGCGACTGGGCGTTGCGGGTCGCCGCGCGCGCATAGAGGTCGACGGCGGACCGGTAGCGGGCGGATTCCATCGCCTCGGCGCCGAAATATTTGACCGTCTCGTAGTTGATCAGCGAATCGAGCGCCCGGTTGGCGGCCTCGTTGTCCCGCTCCAGCATCTCGCGGCGGATGGCGGCCCGGCGCTCGGTGACCCGCTGGGTGAAGATGATGTAGACGGCCATCATCACCGCGGTGGCGAGGACGAACCAGATCCCGAGCTTGAGGAAGAAGATGATGCTGACGGCGATGAACTCGACCGCGGTCGGGGCGATGTTGAAGAGGATGAAATAGAGCATCCCCGAAACGCTCTTGGTCCCGCGCTCGACCACCCGGGTGAGGGCGCCGCTGTTGCGGCCGAGGTGGAATCGAAGGCCGAGCCGGTGGACATGGTCGAAGACGTCGGCCGAGAGCGACGCCACCGCGCGCTGGCCGACGATCTCGAAGATCGAGTTGCGCAGATTGTCGAACAAGGTGCTTCCGAAGCGGGCGGCGACATAAGCGAGCGCGAAGGCGAGGATCAGGCCGGCGGTCGCCTGGGCCGCCATTCCGTCGACGATCGCCTTGTAGGCGAAGGGCACGACGAGGGTTATCGCCTTGGCGAGGAGCACGAGCAGGGAGGCGAGCACGACCCGCGAGCGCGTGCCCGGATCGCCCTTGGGCCAGAGATAGGGCAGGAACCGCCGGATCGTGGAGAAGGAGACGGAACCGCGCATCGGCGGCGATGATAGAAGCTGGGCGGGGTTAGGCAATGTCGGCGATCGCCGAACCGCTCACCTCGGACGCCCCGGGCGGCTCCGGTCTAGCGCGACGCCCGCTCGACGCGCTTGTAGGGCACGAAATCGCCGAGGAAGACGATCCCTCCCAGCATGTGCGAGCCTGGGGAGTACATCTGGACGGTGTCGACCCGGCAGAGCCGGTTGCCGAACGGCTTGACGACCATCGTGTCCCAGTCCCTGAGCGAATGCTCGCCGGAACGGGGACGGTTGACGTAGATCGTCCGGCCGGCGTCGTAGACGATCGCGGTCCGGTCGATGATCCGGCTGGAGCGGACCCGGTGGAGATCGATGCAGTCCACGGGCTCGCCGGCGACCCGGCCCTCGAGCTCCCGGGCAAGCTCCCGCTCGCCCTTGCCGGGATCGGGCGACTTGGCCTGCGCGGGCGCGAGCATGGCGGCGGAGGCGAGGATGAGGAGGGCCTTTTTCATTTTCGGCTCCTTCGCGAATCGGTTGAGCGAAGCTCAAGATAGCGCCCCAGGCTGAACGGGGGCTGAGCGGGCGGCCGGACTGTTTTACGCCCGGCGAGCCGCCTTCATAGCGTCCAGCATTGCGTAGATTTCGGCGAAGCCTTCCTCGATGTCGACAAATCGGCCGGCTTTCACGTCGTCAAGGCCTCGCTGAACGGCGGCCCGAACCGCCGCGATCTGCGCTTCTCGCTCGCGAACCCTGCCCAAACCCTCGTCCAGCACCTCCGATCGCGAAGCGTAGCGGCCGGAACGGAGGACCTCTTCGATGAAGGCCTCGTCATCGGGAGACAATTGAGGCAAATCGTCCAT
>DASQJV010000147.1:0-2433 GCA_035630855.1 Allosphingosinicella sp.
CGTGCCTGGCACCATTTTTCGCGCCGGTCCGGCCGGTGCCCGGACATTCACCCTTTTCGGACCAATCGGGACTCGCCTGGCAGGGCTTTGTGTGAGAACATAGAAGGAACATACGAATCGGGGGACTGCGCCATGCCAGGATCGTTCACGCCTCGCCAGGCTTATGAGAACCGGCTGTTCCTCGAGCGGCTGGCGATGAGCGGGAACGTTCGGCTGGCGGCCCGGGAGGCGGGGGTGAAGTACGGGACGATCCAGCACCGGCGCTCCGTCAGTGCCGGCTTCGCCCAGGAGTGGGCGGCGACGGCGGCGGCGGTGCAGGCGCGGCTTCATCTCGCCGGGGGGACGAGGGGGCCCGAGCCTGCCCCTCCACCGCGCTCCGCGCGGTCCCCCTCCCCTGCAAATGCAGGGGAGGATTACCGGACGCGCGGCGGGGAGCCGGTGGTGGTTCGGACGCGCGGCGGGAAGCTGCAGGTCCGGCTCGCCCATCCCGGCAAGCTCACCCAGGCGGCCGAGCAGGCCTTCCTCTATGCTCTGTCCGCGACGGCCAACGTCCGGCTCGCGGCGGCGGCGGCGGGAGCCTCGGCGCGCGCCTTCTACCGGCGGCGGCGGGAGAATCCCGCCTTCGCCCGCGAGTTCCGGCTGGCGCTCAGGATGGGCTGGCAGAGGCTCGAGGCGGCGGCGATGGCTGCGGCCGAGGCGGGCAGCCACGCCGACGACCGCTGGCGGCAGTGCGACGCGCTGGCGCCGATCCCGCCGCTGAGCTGGGACCAGGCCTTCCAGCTGCTCTGCCTGCACGACCGGAGCGTCAACCGGGGCTGGGAGGAGCCGAACCGGCGGCGGCGGCGGGGCGAGAGCGACGAGGCGCATGTCGAGCGGCTGCGGGCGATGTGGCGGGCCGAGAAGGGGCTCGAGGCGGAGGCGGAGGCGGTGCGCAGGGCCGAGCGCTATGAGGAGACGGGCGGCTGGCGCCACGAGGACGAGCCGCCGCCGCCGGCGCTGGTGCCGCTCAGCCAGGTGACGGGCTGGTCGAGGGCGTCGGGTCGGCCGGCTCACCGCGAGGGCCTCGCTTTGTTCGGCGGCTGGCGGATCGGCGACATGGAGAGGAAGCCGGGGGCGGGCCGGGGCGGCTTCGCCGCGTAAAAATACGTGGCCCGCTTCGGCGGGAAAGAAGCGGCGCTCCGCTCGTTACAGCCTGACGATCCCACGCGCGCCGCCGGCGGGCGCAGCCGCGCGACGGGTCCGACCGCAGGAGGACATCATGAAGACATTTGCATTCGCGATCGCCTTGCTGGCCGGAGGCGCCGCCTTCGCCCAGGTGGACGTCGTCCCGGAGAGCCAGGCTTGGGAGGGCGACGGCGCCCTGACCACCGCCTTCGAGACCGAGGGCGGCACCGGCGGCGCCTATGCCGCCTCCGACATGACCGGAGCGGCCAGGGTCGTCCAGCCGGGCAACTCGGCGCCCGAGCGCGACGCCCGCGGCATCGCGGTCATCTCGGCCGCGGCGGTGGTCCCGGCCGGCTGGAACGGAACCCCCGCCGGCGAGGCGATGGGCGGGCCCGAGCTCGACCCCGCCACCGGCGAGCCGATCGCCCCGGCCGACTATCCGGCCTGCACGGCGAGCGTCACCGACCGCTGCCTGCAGACCTACGAGAGGGGGCGGCGCTAGGGCCCGGGAAGGGGCTTCGGCCCCTTCCGGACGCTATTTCACCCGCTCGACCTGCTCGAACTCGAGCTCGACCGGAGTCGCCCGGCCGAAGATCGACACTCCGACCTTGACCCGGCCGCGGTCGAAGTCGAGCTCCTCGACGAGGCCGTTGAAGCTCGCGAACGGCCCGTCGAGCACCTTGACCTGGTCGCCTATCTCATAGTCGACGTTGATCTTGGTCTTGGGCGCGGCGGCGGCGGCCTCGTCCTTGGTGTTGAGGATGCGGGCGGCCTCGGCGTCGGTGATCGGCTGCGGCTTGCCCGACGAGCCGAGGAAGCCGGTGACCTTGGGCGTGTTCTTGACGAGGTGGTAGACGTCGTCGTTCATCGCCAGCTTGGCGAGCACGTAGCCGGGGAAGAACTTGCGGTCGGAGGTGACCTTCTTGC
This sequence comes from Allosphingosinicella sp., assembly GCA_035630855.1. GTDB lineage: Bacteria > Pseudomonadota > Alphaproteobacteria > Sphingomonadales > Sphingomonadaceae > Allosphingosinicella. The sequence continues at coordinate 2,092 of DASQJV010000147.1, forward strand.
CCCGGCGGACCTCGGTGACCTTCTCGGTCGGCACCTCGACCGCCTCGACCAGCTGGGCGAGGCCGAGCCGGTTGGCCTCGGACTGGATGGCGTCGCGGACCTTGTTCTCGAAGCCCGAATAAGCGTGGATGATGTACCAGCGGGACACGTGACTTCCTTAGCTCAGCAGACCGAGGAGCGCCTTGACGATGGCGCTGAAGGCCGAATCGGTGGCGAAGAAGAACAGGCCAAGGATGGTCGTCATGACGACCACCATGATTCCGGTCGTCACGGTCTCCTTGCGGGTGGGCCAGACGACCTTGCCGGTCTCGACCCGTACCTGCCGGAGAAATTCAACCGGAT
>DASQJV010000148.1:0-3893 GCA_035630855.1 Allosphingosinicella sp.
ATCTGCAGAGGCACAAGGCGACTCTGTCGGCGCGGAGGAGCGCCGTCTACCGGGGCAAGCCGCCTTTCTCCATCTTCGGGGTCGGAGATTATGCCTTCCTCCCCTGGAAAGTGGCGATCAGCGGGCTCTACAAGAGCCTCCGATTCCGGGTCTTCGGGCCGAGGGACGGAAAGCCGGTGATGTTCGACGACACGGTCTATTTCCTTCCCTTCCGGTCGCGCGACGAGGCGCTCGAGACCCTTGCGTTGCTGGAGAGCGCGGAGGCGCGCAGCTTCCTGAACGCGATGATATTCTGGGATGAGAAGCGGCCGATCACGGCCGGAATCCTCCGGCGGCTCGACCTGGAGGCGCTGGCGGCGCTGCTCGGCAAGCAGGCGGGGGGAGGCGCGACGGGCCCGGCTTGTCTCCGGGTCGGGCGGGACAGCGGCCCAACCGCCGCGCCGGAGTCGCGGCGTCAGGCGATCAGGCCATCAGGGCCAGGGCGGCGCTGACCACGGCGGCGATCATGGCGAGGATGAGGATCGGCTGCCACGGCACCCAGCCGGGGCGGTCGACGTCGCGGCGGCGCGCTCGGCGCGAATCGGCCCAGCCGGCGAGCATGGCCAGGGCGGCGGCCGCGGCTGCGAGGCACCAGAGCAGCGTGGAGGGATCGTCCATCGGCGCCTCATAGCGCCCTGCCGGAGCCGTTTCAGCAACCAACTGGCCACCTGGCGCGCGGGCGGATAACAGGACGCCGGAGCGGCCCTGAATCAGGTTCGGGGCCGGATGACGGAGAGACAGACATGACCGCAAGACGACTGGGCTCGGCCGCCCTCCTGCTCGGCTTCCTCGCGGCGTCCTGCGCGCCTTCCCCGAAAGCCGTGGCGGCGGCCGAGGCGGACCTCCATGCCGACACGGCGATCGCGGCCGCGGTCGAGGCGCCGACCCGGAGCGAAACGAACCGAGCGCGCGACCGGTGGCGCCACCCGCGCGAGACCCTCGGCTTCTTCGGGGTCGAGCCCGACGACACGGTCGTCGAGATCTGGCCGGGCGGCGGCTGGTATACGGAGATACTGGCGCCGCTGGTTCGCGAGAACGGCACCTATTACGCGGCGGGCAACGGCGGAGTCCTCGGCGGCGCCCGGGCGCTCCAGGCGAGGGACCCGGCGATCTACGGAGCGATCCGCTACGCCGCCTTCCCGGCCGGGGTCGCGGCGGCGACCGAGCCGCCGGTGCCGGCGGGGACGGCCGACGTCGTCCTCACCTTCCGCAACGTCCATAACTGGCTCATGGGTGAACAGCCCTTCGGCGAGGAGGCGTTCCGGCAGATGTTCGCGATGCTGAAGCCGGGCGGGACCCTGGGCGTGGCCGAGCACCGGCTCCCGGAGAGCGCGGACCCGGCCCGGGAGAAGACGTCCGGCTACGTCAAGGTCTCGACGGTGAGGCGGCTCGCCGAGGCGGCGGGCTTCCGTCTCGTCGCGTCGAGCGAGATCAACGCCAATCCCGCCGACACCACGGACCATCCGGGCGGGGTCTGGTCGCTCCCGCCCGCGCTTCGCGGCGGCGACAAGGACCGCGACCGCTTCCTCGCCATCGGCGAGAGCGACCGGATGACCCTGAAGTTCGTCAAGCCGAAGTAGGGGCGCCTCGTCATCCCGGCGGAAGCCGGGACCTCGGGGAGGCCCGCCGAGACTTCTTGACCCGAGGTCCCGGCTTTCGGGTTCCCATCAAAGTATTACTTTGATGGGGTCCCTCCCGGGATGACGGCTTATCCGGAATTTGGGTCCCGGCCCGGCCGGGGTAAGCTGCGCGGATGACCGAGTCGCAGATGCTGACTCTGAACGAGCGGGTGAAGGGGTTTTCCAACTTCTTCTTCAACCTGTCCGCCGGCCTGGCGGCGGCCACGGCGGCGCGGGTGTGGTGAAAGGGATCGACCTGGCCGCGCTCATCTGGATGGCCGGCGCAATCGCCCTGCTTTCGCTCGCCTTCGGGCTGCTCTATCTGCTCGAAGCCGAAATCCGGGAGACTCGATAATGCTCACAGTCAGGGATCTCGCCCCGGTCATCGTTGCGGCAGTGGTGGCCGTCGTCGTGCTGCTCCTCACCTGGCACGCCTGGCATCAGGCTCACAAGGCCGAGGCGCCGCGCCGCGGAAAAGGCCCTCAGCCGGGCGAATAAAGGGCTGCGGCAGCGATCACCTCTGGTCCTTGACCACCCGCCCCCGCGCCATCACGAAGCCGACCCGCTTCAGCACCGTGACGTCGGCGAGAGGATCGCCCTGGACGGCGATCAGGTCGGCGCTCTTGCCGGGCTCGATCGAGCCGATCTCGGAGGCGAGGCCGAGAAGGTCGGCGGCGCCTGTCGTGGCGGCCTCGATGGCGGCGGCGGCGGGCATTCCGTGCTTCACCATCAGCTCGAACTCGTCGGCGTTGCGGCCGTGCTTCGAGACTCCGGCGTCGGTTCCGAAGGCGATCCTGACGCCCGCCGGCCACGCCTTGGCGACGTTTCGGCCGGTGATCGAGATCCGCCATCTGATCTTCGGCAGGACCTCGGCCGAATAAGCGTTGGGATCGGCGGCGAGGCGCTCGAGATAGCCGTTCACCGTCGACAGGGTCGGCACGAGATAGGCGCCGGTGCGCTTGAACAGGCGGATGCTCTCGTCGTCGAGCAGGGTGCCGTGCTCGATCGAGGCGGCGCCGGCGGCGAGGGCGAGGTTGATCCCGTCGGCGCCATGGGCGTGCACCGCCACCTTCTTGCCGTAGAGTCGCGCGGTCTCGACGACGGCCTTCGCCTCGTCGTCGAACATCTGGGCGCCGAGGCCGGCGCCGATCCGGCTGTTGACCCCTCCGGTGGTCGCGATCTTGATCACGTCGACCCCGCGGCGGACCTGGGCGCGCACCGCCCGGCGGCAGGAATCGGCGCCGTCGCACAGATTGTCCTGCGGAATGGCGGAATGGAGATCGTCGGCGAGGCCCAGAGTGGCATCCATATGGCCCGACGTCGTCGAGATCGAGCGGCCGGCGTCGACGATCCGCGGAGCCTCGACCTCGCCGCGGGCGGCGGCGTCGCGGATGGCGAGGGTGGCTCCGGAGCCGTCGCCGAGGTTGCGGACGGTGGTGAAGCCGGCCCGGAGGGTCTTCCTCGCATTGGCGAGGGTGCGAAGGGTCTTCTGCGGCGCGTTCTCGGTGACTTCCTCGACCAAAGCGGCGGTTCCTCCGGCGTCGGAATCGAGGTGGACGTGGCTGTCGATCAGGCCCGGCAGGACGAAACGGGTCGAGAGGTCGACCAAGGTCGCTCCGGCGGGCGCGGGCTGGAGGCCGTCCTGGACGGAGACGATCCGGCCGCCCTGGACGGTGACGGTGGAGGGCCCGCGCGGAGGCCGGCCCGGACGGTCGAGGAGCCGGCCGGCGTGGATGATCGTGACCGGGCCGGTCGGGGCTGGAGGCGGCGCGGGAGGCTGGGCCGAGGCGGCGGTGGCGGCGAGGAGGAGGGCGGCGAGGGCGGGCAAGCGCATGGAACATCCCCTGATCGTCATGCTGAACTTGTTTCAGCATCCGGTTCTTTGAAGGTCGCGATGCTCGAAAAGGGACCCTGAAACAAGTTCAGGGTGACGGCCGATGACGAGGGTCCCTTCTATTTCGTCAGCTTCTCGACCTTGGCCTGGAGGGCGGCGAGCTCGGCGCGCAGGCGCTCCAGCTCCTCCTCGCGGCCGGCGTTGCCCGAGGGCGGCGGCGGAGACGGGGAGCGGCCGCCGCCTGCGGCGGACTGGAACATCTCCATGTTGCGGCGCGCCAGCTCGGCGAAGGGGTTGGCGGTGAAGGCGCCGGCGAGCGCGTCGCGCATCTGGCTCTGGCCCTGCTGGAAGGCGTCGAGGCTGGCTTCCAGATATTGCGGAAGCATCGACTGCATCTGGCC
>DASQJV010000149.1:0-2415 GCA_035630855.1 Allosphingosinicella sp.
TTGAGCGGATTTCGTTTCGGTTGATCGGCCAACCACAATTTCTGGAGGGCGAACCATCGCGGATCCGGGGCTACGATGCGCGCCGGCGAACCGTCACGCCCAACCACCACCTGATCGACCGGTCGTCCCCGCAACAGCCATTCCTGCTCCGGCATCGCAACCGGACGAGGCTGGTCGGTACGCGCCAGCGACCCCGTACGGGAAGGCGCTATCAGGAGCTCGACTTCGTAGGCCGCCGCATTTCTCGCCTGGAAGGGGCGCTCGGTGTTGACCGTAAAGGTCGCATCGACCGCCTTCAACATCGGCCAGACCTTGTCGCCATGCGGTTCGTCACCAACCGCGGTCCAGGCGAAATCAAGGTCCTGAGTTTCGGTGGGCGCGTCGAGGAAACCGGCCGCCTCGATCGCGTAGGCGGGCAGTGCGTTGGTACCGACCAGCAGCAGGTCGGTGCCCAGAAGCCGCCGCCGGTCTGCTTCGCGAAGAATAGTCGCCGCCTCACTCGCGATCATCGGCAGCCGAAGCGCCCTATACAATCGGCTCGACTCGTCGAGCGTCGAGGCGCTGATCTCACGCCGCTCCTTGGCCTCGGCCTTGGCCGCTCGGTAAGCGTCGAAGCGCGCCTCCAGCTCATCCGACCAGGGTCCCAGGCTTCGACCGTTGCCGCTTCGATCCCTGATCTCATAGAGATAGTCGCGGCCGGAAACGGTTTTCCGCCGCAGGTCATAAGGCAGATCCTGGAGCGCCTGCTCGGCCGCGATCCACACAGCATAATGCTGGGACAGATTGATCAGCGTTCGGGCCTGCTCGTCGGAAAAGGGTCTGAACATGGTTCGATATCCCACAAAATTGGGAATCTCCCAAATGTGGGATAAATTGTCAGAGCGGCCCGAACACCCGCTCGAAGATCGTGTCGACATGCTTCAGATGGTAGCCGAGGTCGAAGCTCTCCTCGAGCCGCTCCGCCGGGAGCAGCGCCGAGACCTCCGGGTCGGCCTTGAGCAGCTCGAGCAGCGACAGCGATCCGTCGCTCTCCCACACCTTCATCGCGCTGCGCTGGACCAGGGAATAGGCCTCCTCGCGGCTCGCGCCGGCCTGGGTGAGGGCAAGGAGGACGCGCTGCGAGTGGACCAGCCCCCCCATCAGGTCGAGATTCCTCTGCATCCGCTCCGGATAGACGAGCAATTTGTCGATCACCCCGGTCAGCCGCGCCAAAGCGAAGTCGAGGGTCACGGTCGAATCGGGGCCGATGTAGCGCTCGACCGAGGAATGGCTGATGTCGCGCTCGTGCCAGAGGGCGACGTTCTCGAGCGCCGGATTGACGTAGCCGCGGACCATCCGGGCGAGGCCGGTCAAATTCTCGGTCAGCACCGGGTTGCGCTTGTGCGGCATCGCCGAGCTGCCCTTCTGGCCGGGCGAGAAATATTCCTCCGCCTCGAGCACCTCGGTGCGCTGCAGGTGCCGGACCTCGGTCGCCAGCCGTTCGACCGACGAGGCGACGACGCCGAGAGTCGCGAAGAACATGGCGTGGCGGTCGCGGGGGATGACCTGGGTCGAGATCGGCTCGACCCTCAGCCCCATCTTCGCCGCGACATGGGCCTCGACCCGCGGGTCGACGTTGGCGAAGGTGCCGACGGCCCCGGAGATGGCGCAGGTGGCGATCTCGTCGCGGGCCGCGACCATCCGCGCCCGAGCCCGGGCGAATTCGGCGTGAGCGAAGGCGAGCTTGAGGCCGAAGGTCACCGGCTCGGCATGGATTCCGTGGCTCCGCCCGATCGTCGGGGTCAGCCTGTGCTCGTGCGCCCGCCGCTTCAGCACCTCGAGCAGGGCGTCGAGATCCTCGATCAGAAGGTCCGAAGCCCGCTTCAGCTGCACCGCGAGGCAGGTGTCGAGCACGTCCGAGCTGGTCATCCCCTGGTGGAGGAAGCGCGCCTCCGGTCCGACATGCTCGGCGACGCTGGTCAAAAAGGCGATGACGTCGTGCTTCACCTCGGCCTCGATCGTGTCGATCCGCTCGACGTCGAAGCCGCCCTTGGCCCAGACCGCCTCAGCCGCCTCGCGCGGCACGATTCCGAGATCGGCCATCGCGTCGAGGGCATGGGCCTCGATCTCGAACCAGATCCGGAAGCGGGCTTCGGGGGCCCAGATGCTGCTCATCTGCGGCCGCGAGTAGCGGGGGATCATCGGCGCTTCCTAACCGGCCTGGGGAGAGGGGCGCCTAGCAAAGTCGACCCCTGCCTTCAATCGGACGGCAATGCCGCGGCCGACGGGCTCCAAAAGACCCAAAAGACACGCATGTCGGGGCGAAGAATCCTTTGTTTTCAGTCGAGCTTCAGCTTCGTGATTGGATGCGAATTTCTCGTTTCAAAGAGCCAGGCGCGATTCGCCGCAATCCATTATCCCATATCCGATGCCGCT
>DASQJV010000150.1:0-3710 GCA_035630855.1 Allosphingosinicella sp.
CGCCGTACCAGCCGTACCAGGGATCGTAATAGCCGGCGCCGTGCCCGTAATAGCAATCGCCGTAATAGGGATCGCAATAGCCGGCGCTGCCATAGCCGACCGACAGGCCTCCATAGCCGTAGCCGTAATCGTAGGAGGAGCAGGCGGACATCCCGAGCCCGGCGGCGAGGACGAGGGCGGCGGTGCGGAGGCGGACGAGGGACATGAGCGACTCTCCCGAAAGACGCTTTCGACGGCTGAAAATCCGCCTCCGGCGGTGAACCGCCGATGAACCGTTAACCTGCTGGAAAGGTGCTGGTTCCCTCTCCTCCCCGAGCTTGTCTCGAGGAGGATGAAGGGGTTTAGCCCGCGATGCCCGCGTCGCTTTTGGCCTCGTCGTTCTTCGCCATATTCTCGGGATCGAGCGGACCGGTCTGGCGGACCCGGCGGCTGGCGCCGCCGTGCCAGACGTTCTGGTAGGCGAGGTAGGCGAGGATGGTGGCGAAGATCAGGAAGAACAGGGTCGCCCAGCCCGCAGCCCTGCGATTCTCGAGCTTGGGCTCCGCCGTCCAGGCGAGGAAGGCGCTGACGTCCTCGGCCATCTGGGGGACGGTCGGGTTGGTGCCGTCGGCATAGCTGACCTGGCCCTCGCGAAGCGGCGGCGGCATGGCGATGTTGAGGTTCGGGAAGATCGGGTTGTAGTAGAGGCCCTGGCCAGGCCGCGAATCCGCCGGAAGCTCGGCGGGCGGGTTGGAATAGCCGGTCAGAAGCGAAGCGACATAGGCCGGGCCGCCGTGACGCGCCTTGGTGATCAGCGACAGGTCGGGCGGAAGCGCATTGCCGTTCGCGGCGCGGGCGGCGACCTCGCTGGGATAGGGGTTCGGGAAATAATCGGCGGGAAGCGCCTTGCGCGTGCTCGCCTCGCCGGTCTTGGGGTCGACCGAGGGAACCGGGACCTGCCACCGGTCGGCGATCGCCTTCACTTCCTCCTCGCCATAGCCGAGATCGTGGAGGTTGCGGAAGGCGACGTAGCTCAGGCCGTGGCAGGAGGCGCAGACCTCCTTGTAGACCTGGAAGCCGCGCTGGAGCTGGCGGTGGTCGTATTTGCCGAGCGGGCCGTCGAAGGAGTAAGCGATGTCGCGCGGCTCCTTGTGGAAGCGGTGCTCGACGCTCTCCTCATGCTCCTCGGTGACATAGGCGCCGACGCCCCAGGCGAGCGACCAGCCGGCCACCGCGACGAAACCGAGGCCGATAAGGATGCCGAGCAGGCGGATCATGGTTCGTCTTTCCCCTTACTCGGCCGCGGCCGGACGGACGCCGGACAGATCGGCGGGCGCGGCCTCGGCCTCTTCCCCGTGCAGCACCGATTCCGAGATCGAGGCGGGCAGCGGCAAGGTCCGCTCGGTCCAGCTCAGGATCGGCAGGATGATCAGAAAATGGGCGAAATAGTACATGGTCGCGACCTGGCTGATCATGACATAGGGCTCTTCCGCCGGAAGCCCGCCGCACCAGCCCAGGACCAGTATGTCGAGGATCAGGATCCAGAAGAACTGCCTGAAGCGCGGCCGGTAATTGCCCGAGCGGACCGGCGAGGGATCGAGCCAGGGCAGGAAGAAGAGCAGGATGATCGAGCCGAACATGGCGATCACGCCCCACAATTTCGCGGGCAGGATGAAGTCCACCGTGAAGGCGCGAAGGATCGCGTAGAAGGGCCAGAAATACCATTCCGGGACGATGTGCGACGGCGTCGAGAGCGGGTTGGCCGGGATGTAATTGTCGGTGTGGCCGAGATAGTTCGGGGCGAAGAAGACCACCGCCGCGAGCAGGATCAGGAAGACGCCCGCGCCGAACCCGTCCTTGGCCGTGTAATAGGGATGGAAGGGCACGGTGTCCTGCGGACCCTTGACGACGACCCCGGTCGGGTTGCTCGAGCCCGGGATGTGGAGCGCCCAGATGTGGAGGATGATCACCCCCGCGATCACGAACGGCAGCAGGTAATGGAGCGAGAAGAAGCGGTTGAGGGTCGGCTGGTCGGGCGCATAGCCGCCGAGCAGCCATTGCTGGATCGGCTCGCCGACCAGCGGGATCGCCCCGAACAGGCCGGTGATCACCTTCGACGCCCAGAAGCTCATCTGCCCCCAGGGCAGGACGTAGCCCATGAACGCGGTCGCCATCATCAGCAGCAGGATGACGAGGCCGAGCATCCAGACCAGCTCGCGCGGCGCCTTGTAGGAGCCGTAATAGAGGCCCCGGAAGATGTGGATGTAGGTGACGATGAAGAAGAAGGCGGCGCCGTTGGCGTGGAGGTAGCGGAGCAGCCAGCCCTGGTTGACGTCGCGCATGATGTGCTCGACCGACCGGAAGGCGGCCTGGTCGTAGGGCACGTAATGCATCGCCAGGATGATCCCGGTGACGATCTGGATGGTCAAGGCGAGGCCGGCGAGGACCCCGAAGTTCCAGAAGTAATTGAGGTTGCGAGGCACCGGATAGCCGCCGCCGACGGCGCCGTAGACCAGCCGGGGAAGCGGCAGGCGCTGGTCGATCCAGCGCGTGAAGCCGCTCTTGGGACGATATTCTTCAGCCCAGGGGAAGCTCATCTCATGCCACCTCGCCGACGGTCACGACGGTCTCGGATTTGAAAACATAGTCCGGCACCTCGAGATTCTTGGGAGCCGGGCCTTTGCGGACCCGGGCGGCGGTGTCGTAATGCGAGCCGTGGCACGGGCAGAAATAGCCTCCGAACTGGCCCCTGACCTCGCCCTCGGCCGCGCCCAGCGGGACGCAGCCCAGGTGGGTGCACACGCCCATGGTGATCAGCCACTGGGGCTTGCCTTCCTTGGTCCGCTCGGCGAGCGTCTGCGGATCGCGCAGCGAGGCGACCGGAACCGCGTTCGCCGCCTGGATCTCGGCCGGGGTCAGGTGGCGGATGAAGAGCGGCTGCTTGCGGAAGATGGTCTTGACCGCCTGGCCGGGCTGGATCGCGGCCAGGTCGACCTCGATCGAGGCCAGAGCGAGCACGTCGGCCGACGGGTTCATCTGGTTGACGAGCGGATAGAGAGTCGCCGCCGCGCCGACTCCGGCGGCGCTCACCGCCGCGATGTTGATGAAGTCGCGCCGCCTGAGGCCGCCGCCGGACCCGCCGTCCGGGCCCGCTGCCAGCGTCCCGTCGCTATGTTCAACCGTCGCCATAATGTCCTTCAGCGCTTCGAACAGGAATGCCCGGGGAGAAGTGCCCGGGCAGCGCCGCGCCGAAGGGAGCGAAAAGCCTCCCCTGAGCGGCTTGGCGCGCCTGATAGACGCGTGGGCGGCGGTTTGCCAACCGTCATTTTATATTCTCCCCGGGCTTGCTCGGGGAGGGGGACCGCGCCGCGAAGCGGCGTGGTGGAGGGGCGGGACGGCGGCGGGGGCGGCGAGAAGGGCCGGAGCAAGGCATGCGTCGGCGGCGGCGATCGTCTATAAGGGCGGAGTCGGGCGACCGGGCCGCGCCCGGCGGCAGCGAGGATCGGGCCCGGCGGGACTCAAGGGGGGCTGCGATGGACACGAAGGAGATCGAGGGCAAATTCCGGGCGGCGATCGACAAGGCCCTGGCGGCCGCGGGGGCCAATTTGAACGGCCAGGCCAAGCCGATGCTGGCCGAGGCGGTGAAGACCGGCGCTCAGGAGATCAGCTATTTCAGCGGCGAACGGCTGGCCGGATCGATCGCTTACGGCATCAAATCCTACGAGGATTTG
>DASQJV010000151.1:0-2649 GCA_035630855.1 Allosphingosinicella sp.
TGCCGCGCAGGAACATGCCGTCATAGCCGGCACCGCCGTTGACGGTGTCGCCGGTGGCGAACCTTTCCTCGGCGTAGAAGAAGATGTCGTTGCCGAGGCCGCCGGTCAGCGTGTCCTTGCCCTTGCCGCCGTAGACGACGAACTTGGCGTCGGTCTCCGCCGAACCGTCGAAGGTGAAGTCCTCGCCCTCGAGCAGGGCCGCGCCGTTGATCCGGGCCTGGACCCCCGCCGCGAAGTTGGCATCGTTGGTGGTGATCGAATAATCGTAGCGGTTGGTGCCGGGCTCGCCGAACGCCGTGTTCGAGCCGGCGAGCAGCGAGATGTTCTCGATCTGGGTGACGTTGGCGGTCAGCACCAGCGACCCGTAGGGGCCCTGGAGGACGAGCGTGTCGGTGTTCGAGCCGCCGTTCACCACATCCGCGGCCGTCAGCGCGCCGATGAAGAAGATGTTGTCGGCGCCCGCGCCGCCCTGCACAATGTCGTCGCCGCCGTCGTACAGGCGGAGGACATCGCTGCCGGAGCCGCCGGTGATGACGTTGTTGCCGGAATTGCCGCGCAGGGACTGCGCCGTCGAGGCGGTGCCGGTCAGATTCTCGACGTCGGGAAGACCGACGAGGCTGAAGCTCGCGAGGCTTGTGCGGATCTCGTCCGTGCCCTCACCGGCATTCTCCTCGACGACGTCGCCCGCATGGTCGACGACATAAAGATCGTTTCCGGTCCCTCCGACCATCGTGTCCGCCCCGGCGGCGCCGTCGATATGATCGTCGCCCTCCAGGCCGGCGATCAGGTCGTCGCCGCCGGTTCCGCCGATCGCATCGGCTCCGGCGGTGCCGACGATCGGCATCAGCAGGCGCTGCGCCTTGATCCCGAGCTGCTCGGCATTGCCGCCATTCTCGTTGGACCAGACCGCCTCGACCTCGCCGGAGGCGAGGGTCGCGAGCCTCGGAAAGGCGTTGAAGGGCGAGGCGACGCTGTTGATCTGGATGTCCGGGCCGACCTTGCTGCCCGCGGCGTCGAACTGCTGTCCGCGCTCGGTCCAGGTGCCGAGACGAAGGTCGGCCCAGGCGACGAAGAAGCCCCCCTGCGGAAGAGCGGTGACCGAGGGCCGCTCGCCGTGATGGCCGGCCAGGCTGACCGCCACCTCGGCTCCGCTCTTCGCGCCGGAGGAATCGAAGACCTGCGCCTTGATTCCGTAATCCTCGCCCTCCAGGCTCTCCCAGACCGCGACGAAGCCGCCGCCCGCAAGCCGGGTGACCTCGACATTGGCCTGGATGTTGTCGGTGACGGTCGAGACCGAGAATTCCCCGCCGATCTTGGTCCCGTCGGCGGCGAATATCTGGCCGTAGACGCCCTGGTCGTAGGTCGGCCCGAAATCCTGGTGCGACCACATGATCACGAAACCGCCAGCGTCCCCGAACGCGGTCCCGGACGGCAGGCTTTGATTGCCCTGACGATCGTTGCTGACCAGGATGTCGTCGCCGAGCGCGGCCCCGGTCGAATCGAAGACCCTGGCGAAGACATTGAAAGTGCCGTGGTCCCACCAGGACACGACGAAGCCGCCGCCGGTCAGGGCGAAGACGGCCGATTCGTCCTGGATCCACGAAATGCCGGAATTGACGAGGAATTCGCCGCCCACCTTGACTCCGGCCGAGCTGTAGATCTGGCCCTTGATGCTCGCGGCGGAGCCGTCCCCGCCGAGCGCGGCCGAGGGCTCGTTCTGGGTCCAGGTGACGACGAAGCCGCCCGAAGCGAGGCCGGCGACCGAGGGTTGGGTCTGGCTGTCGCCGGTGAAGCTGTTGACGAGCAGCTCGCCTCCCGTCTTGGCGCCGGTGCCGTCGTAAAGCTGAAGCTTGATCGCAAAGCCGCTGGAATCGCCGCCGACATGGCTCTCGTCGGCCCAGGCGACGACATGGCCGCCGCCGGTCAGAGCGGCGATCGCCGGCGAGGTTTGCGCATTGGCCTTCTCGGCGTTGACGTAAGCCTCGCCGCCCTTTTTCCTGATTAAAGCCACTATGTTACTCCCCAGCTCCGGCTGCAGGGTGGCACGAAAGCCGGGCGCCGCCTAGAGCCGGAAAAGCGCCTCGACGAAGCGACGTTCAGGCCTCGACGGGCCCGCCCCGGCGCGAGCACCGGACCCTAGGGCAAAAAGTCAGCCGCTCCGAGCGGAGTCGCCCCCTGCAGCGTAAGCTGGATGACGAGGTCGGCGGCGCCGTCGCCGTTGACGTCGCCTTCGACGTACCAGCTCCCGCCCTGCTCGTAGGCGCGGAGCTCGCCGGCCGTGCCGCTGAACGCGGAGGCGCCGATCCAGGCGAAGGCCTGGTCCCCCGCCACGAGGCTGTTCGCGTCGATCCGGCCGAGGTCGATCTTGTCGGTGCCGGGCGTGAAGTCGAGGATTTCATCCATATCGGCGGCATTGGACTCCTCGGTCCCCTGGTAGCGGAAGACGTCCGCCCCGCCGTTGCCGGTCAGGACGTCCGCGCCGAGGTTGCCGTGGATGAGGTCGGCATTGGCGCCGCCCTTCAACGTGTCGTCGGCGCGGCCGCCGAACAGGCGGAGGAAGCCGTCCGTCTCCTGGCTGGCGTCGAGCCGGCCGGTGGGGTGCAGGGCGAACCGGGTGACGAAGACGAGCGTCAGCACGGCCGCGCCGGC
>DASQJV010000152.1:0-6383 GCA_035630855.1 Allosphingosinicella sp.
GGTTCGGAGGGGGCGACGACACCGCGCTCGCCGGCGCCGGCAACGACGCCATCTTCTTCGGCGGAACCCTCAACTCCGCCGACATCGTCCGCGGCGGCGATGGCACCGATACGCTGGTGATCCAGGGCGCCTACGGGGCCCTCGCCTTGACCCCGAACGTCACCGAGATCGAGAACATCTCGCTCCTCGCCGGCGACAACACCGCTTTCGGGGAGTCCGGCACCAACCGCTACGATTATTCGATCACTATCCATGATTCGAATTTCGCGGCCGGGCTTCAGGTGCGGATCAACGGCGCGGCGCTGCTGGCCGGCGAGGACTTCGTCTTCAACGGCTCGGCGGAGACCGACGCCAAGTTCGTCGTCTACGGCGGCAAGGGCGTCGACACCCTCACCGGCGGCCTCGGCAACGACATCTTCTTCTTCGCCGAGGAGAGGTTCGCGACCGGCGACACGGTGAACGGCGGCGCCGGCTATGACGGCATGTTCCTGAGGGGCAATTACACGATCGACTTCAACGCCCCGGGCTACACCGGCCTGTTCACCAACATCGAGAACCTCACCCTGACCTCCGCCACCGACGAGCGTTACGCGAGGGGTGGGGGCACCGAGTTCGACTACAATCTCACTTTGTCGAACGCGATCGTGAAGCCGGGCGAGACGCTGACCGTGTCGGGGACCTTGCTGATGGCGAGCGAGACGATGATCCTCGACGCCAGCCAGGAGGCCGACGGCTTCCTTCGGATCTTCGGCGGCAAGGCCGACGACATTCTGAAGGGCGGCGCCAATGCCGACCTCATCCACGGCAACCTCGGCGCGGACGGCCTGACCGGCAACGGCGGGGCCGATACCTTCCTCTACAACGCGACCGCGGAATCGACGGCCGTATCGGCCGACATGATCCTCGATTTCGCGGCGGGGACGGACAAGATCGACCTCACCAAGATCGACGCCAACACGCTCGCGGACGGCAACCAGGCCTTCAGCTGGATCGGCGCCAGCGCCTTCTCCGGCTCCGGCGCGGCGTCGGCGGGCCAGCTTCGCGCCTATCAGGACGGCAATAACTGGGTAGTCGAGGGCGACACCAACGGCGACGGGGTGGCCGACCTGGTCATCCAGCTGATCGTCAACGGCGGCCCGCTCGCCCAGGGCGACTTCCTGCCTTAGACAGGCGACAGTCCTCCCCCGGATTTCCGGGGGAGGGGGACCAGGCGAAGCCTGGTGGAGGGGTCTCCGCGGCCGAAGAACCCCTCCACCGCACTTCGTGCGGTCCCCCTCCCCGGCAAAAGCCGGGGAGGATTTTTTCACGCCACGACCGACACCCGCGAGAGTTCGGCCCCCGGCGCCCGCGCCAGCAGATGCTTCCGCACCTTGCCCGCCGCGGTGCGCGGGAAATCCTCGACATAATCGAAGCTCGCCGGGACCTTGTAGGCGGCGAGCCGGGCCCGGCACCAGGCCTGGAGCTCGGCATCGGCCGGCCTCGGACGGCCCTCGACGAGCCGCAGATAAGCGAAGCCCACCTCGCCCCAGCGCGTGTCGGGAGCGGCGACCACCGCCGCTTCGGCGACCGAGGGATGGCCCGCCAGGACGTTCTCGACCTCGGCCGGATAGACGTTCTCGCCGCCCGAGATGAACATCTCCTTCCGCCGCCCGGCGACCCAGTAGAAGCCGTCCCCGTCGCGGCGGGCGAGGTCGCCCGACCTCAGCCAGCCGTCGGCGGTGAAGGCCGCGAGCGTCGCCTCGGCGTCGTTCCAATAGCCGGGGGTCACCCCCGGACCGGCGAACAGCAGGTCGCCGACCTCGCCGTCCCCGACGTCGCGGCCCTGCCCGTCGACGATCCGCACCCTGACCAGGAGCTGGGGCTTGCCGACCGAGCCGATCCGGTCCCAGGCGTCGGCCGGAGCGGCGAGGAAGGCGGTCGGGCCGGTCTCGGTCATGCCCATCCCGTTGCAGACCCTGAGGCCGAGGTCGCGGCAGCGCCGGGCGAGCGAGTCGGGCAAAGGCGCGCCGCCGCAGCCCCAGTGGCGGACATGCCCGAGCGGAGCCGCGGCGAAGCGGGGATGGTCGGCGAGCGCCTGATAGACGGTCGGAACCGCGAAGAAGGTGTCGACCCGCCGGGCCTCGAGCAGCTCCACCACCCGGTCCGCCTCGAAGCCGGGCAGGAGCAGGACCCGGCCGCCCTGGAGCAGGGTCGGGAGCGCGTGCAGGTTGATCCCGGCGGTGTGGAAATGGGGAAGGAAGCTCAGGGTCGTGTCGGACGCTCCGAGGCCGATGGCGGTGCCGATGTTGACCAGGTTCGCGAGCGCCATCCGGTAGGTGTAGATGACCGCCTTCGGCCGGCCGGTCGTGCCGGAGGTGTAGAGCAGATACCAGATTCCGTCGGCCGGCCAGTGGCCTCGGCGCCCGCCCGGCGCCGAGGCCTCGACCAGCGCATCGTAGCCGTCGTCGAGGTCGAGCGCCGGCGGCGGCTCGGCGAGGCGGCGGACGAGGGCCTCGTCCTCGCCGCCGTGGAGCAGCAGGCGCGCGCCGCAATGGGCGAGCAGGGGGTCGAGCTCCGCCGGCGGCATCCGCCAGTTCAGCGGGACCAGGATCGCCCCGAGCCGGGCGCAGGCGAACAGGGCCTCGAAGAAGGCGATCCGGTTGCGGCAGAGGATGGCGACCCGGTCGCCCTCGCCGACCCCCCGCGACTCGAACAGGCCGGCGGTCCGGGCGGCGCGCTCGTCGAGCCCGGCATAAGTGAGGCTCCGGCCAGTCGCGAGCTCCTCGAGCGCGGTCGCCCCCCCGCTCAGCTCGGCCCGGCGCGCGATCAGGTCCGGAAGGTCGGCGGTCATCGCCTTTTCCTCAGGCCTTCCGACACCAGTTCGATGGCGATTCCGGCGACCTCGGCCGGGCTCAGATCCTCGTCCCACAGGCCGTAGCGCATGCCGAGGAAGACGCTCATCCCGATCAGCGCCCAGCCGCGGGCCTCGTCCTCGCGGGCGCCGTGGCCGCCGTCGGCGATCTCGCCGCGCTCGCGGGCGCCGGCAAGGTTGCGGCGATAGGCGTCGGCGAAGCTCAGATAATGCTCGCGATAGACGTCGTGGGCGACGAATTGCGCCTCCTCGATGATCCGGTAGAGCTCGGGATGCTTGCGGGTGAAGGCGATGAAGGCCTCGAGCCCGATCCGCTCGGCCGCGAGCCGGTCCGGAGCGCCCTTCACCGCCTCGGCGACATGGGCGCGGGTCGCCCGGCTCATGTCGAGGACGAGGGCCCGGAACACCTCCTCCTTGCTCTCGAAATAGGTGTAGAAGGTGCCGAGCGCGACCCCGGCTCGGCGGGTGATCCCGGTGATCGCTGCCTCGTGGAAGCCGCGCTCGCCGAACTCGGCGGCGGCCGCCTCGATCAGCCGACGAAGCGTCTTTCGGCCCCGCTCGGTGCGCGGTTCCTTGTCGCCATTGGCGGCCGTCGTTGCCATAGCCTCTCCCCGGCGAGCGAAGTTGAACCGCTTTTCAGCTTTCCGCAAGCTCCGGCGCGATCCGCCGGATCTGGGTCGGCGCTGCCGGCAGATAGAGGCGGGCGAGGCGGCCATAGTCGCCGGGATCGAGGAAGGTGAGGAAGCCGGGCAGGAGGGCGCGCCTCACACGGTTGCCGTAGAGGGAGCTTCCGACGACGATCTCGTCCGGCCCGACGACCAGCCCGCGAGTCCACAGCTCGTCGATCTTGTGGGTCTCGCCCGGCACCAGGGCGATCTCGCCGAGCGGCGACAGGCAGGTGAGCAGCCGCCCGTCCGGCATCGGGACGATGTCGTGGCAGCCGCTGCAGGGAAGCTCGATCCGGCCGCGCTCGCGGAAATTCCGGTCGAGCTCGACGATCTCGCTCGGCCGCCCGCGCGCCTTGTTGTGGAGCATGACCCAGATCGTGTCGGCGGTTCCGGCGATCGAGTTGAGATGGGCGTAGCCGGGCCCGTCGCGCGGCGCGGGCGGCAGGATCCGGTGCCCGGCGGCCGGAGTCCAGTCCGAGCGATATTCGAGGATCTGCTGGTTCAGCGTGTCGACCAGGAAGAAGGCGTCGTCGAAATGGTCCAGCTGGTGGCAATTATGGTCGAGGCCGTCGGCAACGACACCATCCTCGCGCAGCCCGTCCCCTTGCCAACGATAATGGACGATCCGCCCGCTGAGCTGCGCCGCCTCTCCCGATCGGGAATCGTGGCGAAAGGCGAAGACGCCGCTGCCGGCGCAGGCTATTCCGAAAAAGGCGCCTTCGGCGAGCAGGCGCCAAGACTCGCGGGTGGCGCGATAGAGGCCCTGGCGGGACGCGACCAGATAGGCGTGGCCCGTCATCCGCCCCGGCCTGGTGCGCGGCTAGGGTCCGTACTCAATAGCCGGACCCTGGGGGATCAGGAAGCGAGCCCGCCGTCCGGTCCGGGCCCGTCGCTGGCTTCCGCGTCCCCGACGTCGAATCTGGTGACGGCCGGCTCGACCCACACGTCCTTCTCGCCCGTCTCCCGCTCGTCCGCGGCCGGAATCGATGTTGCCGAAGTCATGCCATCTCCCTCGATTTGCGGAGCCGGCGTAACATTGCGGTTCCGGGCTCACAACCCTCAGCCGCGCGCGGTGAAGACGTGCGCCGACATGGCGGCGTCGACCGGATCGCCGCAGCGGCGAATCAGCTCGGCCAGGGCCGCGACGGTAGCTTCGTCGAGCCGATCGGGCGCCCGGGCCTCGATCTCCGAGCGCAGGGGCGAGCCCTGGCACAGGCCGGGCGCGACGTCGCCGGCGCTGCCGCGGCTGCGTCGGGCGACGGTTTCCGATTCGACCCGCTCGAAGCCGGCCGCCCTCAGGTCGGCCTCGATCCGCGCCTTGTCGTGATAGCCGAAGGGCACCCGGCCGAGAAAGCCCGGCGGGTCGCCGGGGAAGAGCGCGGCGACCGCCTCGGCCACCGCCTGCGAGGCGGGATTGGCCTCGAGCCGGTCCCAGACGTTGAACATGAAGGCGCCGCCCGGCCGCAGCATCCGGCGGGCCTCGCGATAGGCGGCGCCCCGGTCCGGGAAGAACATCGCCCCGAACTGACAGACGACGAGATCGAACCCGCCGTCCGGGAAGGGCAGCGACTGGGCGTCGGCGGGCGCGAAGGCGACCCGCCGGGTCTCGGGCTTGCTCCCGGCCACGGCGAGCATGTCGGGGTTGAGATCGGTCGCGACGATCTCGGCCTCGGGCAGGGCCCGGGCGAGGGCGGCGGTGACGATCCCGGTTCCGGCGGCGGTCTCGAGGATACGCCTTGGGCGAAGCCGCCCGGCGCGGTCGGCGAGGTCCTCGGCATAAGGCTCGAACAGGAAGGGGCCGAGGCAGCGGTCGTAATATTCGGGGATCGACCCGGCGAACTTGATATCGCTGGCTTCCATGGCGTTCGCTCCTATTCGGCCGCCGGCGGGCCCGGCTCGGGAAGCAGGTCGCGGCGGATGCTGACGAAGCGGGCGGCGAGTCGGATCTCGGCGAGGAAGAGGGTGAGGCCGACGATGAGCAGGGTCATCGCGATGATGAACAGCACGGCGATCGGCCGGGCGAAGGCGATCTCGGCGAGGTCGGCGACGAACAGGATCGCGACCACCAGGCAGACGAATAGGGCGCTCGCGGTGCAGGCGGTGATGGCGAGATTGACGATCCGCATCCTTCGCATGATCACGTCCAGCTCGGCGCTGGCATGCCGGCGGGTAGCCTCGTCGAACGAGCCATATTCGCGCTCGAGGGTCCGGCCGCGGTCGACGATCCGGGCGAGTCGCGAGGCGAGGACGTTGAGCAGGCCCGCGATCCCGGCGAGCAGGAAGACGGGCGCGATCGACAGCTGGATGAGATGGGCGATGGTCGAGACGGGAAGGGCCTGGTCCATGGCCCGGTCACACGCGCACCGCCCGAAAGTGTCAAGGCCGCCGGGCATCGGATCGGCTCGAAGTGCGGCCATAAACGAATTTTCGATCCTGATGGACAGCGGCTTGGCGCCGGTCCGCAAGCGAGCCATGATAAGCGGGTCAGGGGGGATTCGAATGTCGAGCAGCAGAATCGAATATCGGTGCGCCGTCCGGCTGATCGGGGCGCTGGCCTTGCTTGCGGTCCTGTTCGTCGGACCGGCGTCGGCGTCCGGTCCGTCTTCGTCGCCGGAGGATCGCCAACGCTTGGTTTCGATCGCCCGGAGCCACGAGCAGGCGCCGCTAAACCCGGCCTTGGCGGCGGATCGCGCATGGGCGCTGGAGTTTCTCACCGCCGCACCCGACATCGAGGTTACGGTCTGCACGGAGACCTTGGCGGGCCTGTTCAAGAGCAAATATGCCTATTCCGGCCAGATCGTCTTCCAGAACATGTTCTCGATGGCCGCTTTCCTGATCGAGCATCCTGAGGCGGCAGGCGATCC
>DASQJV010000153.1:0-2241 GCA_035630855.1 Allosphingosinicella sp.
CGAGACCCTCAACCGGATGGCGGTCGACTACGACGCCCGCGCCGACGAGATGGAAAAGCGCAAATAACGGCCTCCCCATGCGCAGCACGGGGAGGATGAATCAGCGGCACTTCGCCTGCGCGCGCGCGGCGGGCAGCCGCGACTTGATCCAGTCGCGCATGGTCTCTCCATAGACGTCCTGGAGCTCGTCATAGGCCTTGCAGGCGTCGGCCGGCTTGTCGAGCGAGACCAGGGCCTGGCCGAGGAAGTAGAGGCTGTCGGCGGCGCGCTCGCCCTTCGGATTGGCCTGGTAGTTGGCGAGGAAGGCCTTGGCGGCGGTGGCGGGCTTGCCGGAGTCGAGATAGGCGCGGCCGGCGAGGTTGTTCGCCCAGCTCGCCCATTTGCTCTTGGGATAGCGCTTTGCGGCCGCCTCGAGCGCCTTCTGGGCCTCGGTGTAGCGCTTCGCCTCCCACAGCCGGAAGCCGGCATTGTAGGCCTCCTCGGCGGCGGCGTCGCCGGTCGCGGACGCGGCGGGTTTGACCGGCTCGTCCTCCGCCTCGTCGGCGGCGGCGGGCCCGGGCTTGACGGAGGAGGAGGTGGTCGGACGGGCCGGCTCGGATACGGGAGCGCCGCCGCGCTCGAGCGCGTCGAGGCGGGAGCCGGTGCTGTCGCGCAGGCGGGCCAGAGCCTCCTCGGCCTGGCGAAGCCGGTTGCCGTTCTGCTCGACCTGCCCGGTCAGCTCGCGAAGCTGGGCCTCGAGCGAGTCGACGCGCTGGGTGAGGTCGGCCACCGCGCTCGACGCCGGCACTCCGGCCTGGGAGTCGACGGGCTGGGTCCGGTCGATCTCGGGCGCGATCTCGGCGCCGTTCGGGAAGACCCGGCGCTGCACCGCCCTCAGCTGCTGCTCGAGCCGCTCGATCCTTCGCTCGGGGGTCTCGTTTCGCTGGGCCTCGGCCGGAACCGCGGCGAAACCCATCAAAAGCATCGCAACAAGATGAAAACGCATGACAATTCCCCCGCCCTTACGGTCCCGCTCCCTTCTAACCGGCTTGGCCCCGGGGTAGAAGAGTGAATTATTACGGGGTCCCGGCCGGGGGCGCTGCGGGCGGCGAAGCGGCGCCGCCGCTCTGGGCCCGGGCGACGAGGTCGGCCGCGGTCAGGCTGACGTTGGAGATGGTCGTCTCCGGCGGCCCGAGCGGCGGCACCTGGGTTCCGCCGACGCTGACCCGGAGCACATTGGCCCGGGCGGTCCGGATCCGCGGCGACTGCGCCCCCGCCGGCACCTGGTAGCTCTCCCCCGCCTTCAATATTCCCATGTAGAGCGGCGCTCCGCCGCCGGCCTGGTCGATCCTGAGCCAGACGTCCTCGGCGGCGGTGAGCACGACCGGGCCGCTGGCCGGCGCCGGAGCCGGCTGCGCCGGGCGCGGCGCGGCCTGGTTGGCGGCCGGCTCCTCCGACTGGGTGATGGCGACGTCGGCCGGGCTGTCGTCGTCGACGGCGCTGCTCCGCCAGACCAGATAGCCGATGACGAGCAGGACGGCGAGGACCGCCGCGGCGATGGCGAGCGAGCGCGGCGGCACCCGCGCCGGGTCGGCGGGCTCGTAATAAGGCGCCGCCGCCGCATTGCCGGGGCGGGCTCCGCCGAGCTGCTGGCGGACCTCGGCGCCGATCTGCGCTCCGTCGAGGTCGACGGTGTTGGCGTAGCTGCGGGCGAAGCCGACGCTGTAGGTGATGGCGGGCAGGGCGTCCCACTCCTCCTTCTCGATATGCTCGAGATGACGGACCGGGATCCGGGTCTGGCGGGCGACGTCGTCGAGGCTCAGCCCTTTCGCCTCGCGAGCGACCCGAAGCCGTTCGCCGACCGACTGGCCCAGCAGCTGATCCTGGTCCGCATCCGCCATATTGAACCGATTTCCCCTCAATTTGGATTAATTTCCATAGAGCCGGGGACGGCGGGCAAAGTCAACCGGACTGCGGCACGGCTTATGGCCCATGCGCCGACGTCCCGGCGAAAGCCCGAGCCCCGGAGAACCCGCCGACTTTCCAAATCCTCCCCGGCATTTGCCGGGGAGGGGGACCAGGCGAAGCCTGGTGGAGGGGTTCTTCAAGCGCTCTGGAGCCCCTCCACCGCGCTTCGCGCGGTCCCCCTCCCCGCGAAATCGCAGGGAGGAATTCTATATGTGGACCCCCTGCTTTTCCGCCCACTCCGCCAGCGCGCCCCGCAGGTCCGCCGGCGGCCGCGCCAGCAGCTTTTCGACGAAA
>DASQJV010000154.1:0-3574 GCA_035630855.1 Allosphingosinicella sp.
CGTAGAGGTCGGCCAAAGCGACGATCTGGAGCAGCCGGACCGGATCGTCGCGGAAATAATCGTCGCTCGGCAGAGCGAGCCGGCCGCGGTCGAGGACGAAGCCTTCGAGCCGGCTCGGCCGGCGGCGGATCGTCGGAAGCCCGAAGCGGCCGCCCTTCCTTGCGAACTTCTCGTCGAGATGGGCGAGGAACACCCCGGTCAGGTCCCCGACCGTCTTCGCGTGGAGGAAATAATGGCGCATGAAGCGCTCGACCGGCGATTTGCCGGGGCGGTCGGCGTAGCGCATCCGCCCGGCGATCTCGCGCTGATAGTCGAAGGTCAGGCGCTCCTCGGCGCGGCCGGCGACGATGTGGAGGTGGCACCTGACCGCCCACAGGAAGCGCTCGGCGCGCTGGAACTGGTGCAGTTCGGTGGCGGAGAGCAATCCCACTCCGACCAGGTCGGCGATCTCGGTCACCTGATAGGCATATTTGCCGATCCAGAAGAGGGTGTGGAGGTCGCGGAGACCCCCCTTGCCTTCCTTGACGTTGGGTTCGACGACGTAGCGGCTGTCGCCCATCCGGCGGTGGCGGGCGTTCCTTTCCTCGAGCTTCTCGGTGACGAAGCTCTTCGCCTTGCCGGCCACCACCTCCTTCCAGAAGCGCGCCTGGACCGCGTCGAACAGGGGCTCGTCGCCCCACAGCCAGCGCGCCTCGAGCAAGGCGGTCCGGACCGTGTGATCGGTGGCCGCGAGCGCGATCAGCTCGTCGACCGAGCGGGTCGACGGGCCGAGCTTCAGGCCGAGGTCCCAGAGGAGATAGAGGATCGCCTCGACCGCCTGCTTCGCCCAGCCGCCCGGCGCTCCGGGCGTGACGAAGGCGATGTCGATGTCGGAATGGAGCGCCATCTCGCCGCGGCCGTAGCCGCCGACCGCGAGCAGGAGCAGCCGGTCCTCGGCCCTGGGAGCCGGCAAGCCGGCGAGCGCGTGGTCGTAGGCGAGCCGGACGATCTGGTCGGTCAGGAAGGCATAAGCGGCCGCGCTCTCGCTTCCGGCATAGGGCTTGTCGAGGAGGCGCCGCTCGATCTCCGCCCGGCCCTCCGCCAGGGCCTGCTTGAGGATCGAAGCGGCGGCATCGGGCGCTCCGGCCAGAGCGTCGGCGACCGTCCGGCGGTCGACGATCGAGCGCTTGTCGGGGACGGAGGCGAAGCGGGTCGGCATCAACCCTCGCCGGCGGCGAGCCGCTTCAGCCGGTAGACCAGCTCCAGCGCCTCGCGCGGGCTGAGCGAGTCGGCGTCGACCTCGGCCAGCGCCGACTGCAGCGGATCGGGCGCTTCCTCCTCCTGCTGGGCCGTCGCCGCGAACAGCGGCAGGTCGTCGAGTCCGGCGGCGATTCCGCCGGTCGCGGCGCGGCCCTGCTCGAGCTTGGCGAGGACCGAGCGGGCCCGGGCCAGGACCGGGCCGGGAAGCCCGGCGAGCTTGGCCACGGCGAGGCCGTAGCTTCGATCGGCGGGGCCTTTCGCCACTTCGTGGAGGAGGACGAGGTCGCCCTTCCATTCGCGCGCCCGGACATGGTGGAGCGAGAGGGCGTCGAGCCGCTCGGCGAGCCTGGTCAGCTCGTGATAATGGGTGGCGAACAGGCAGCGGCACCGGTTGCGGTCGTGGATCGCCTCGGTCACCGCCCAGGCGATGGCGAGGCCGTCATAGGTCGAAGTGCCGCGGCCGACCTCGTCGAGGATGACGAAGCTCCGCTCGGTCGCCTGGCTGAGGATCGCGGCGGTCTCGACCATCTCGACCATGAAGGTGGAGCGGCCGCGGGCGAGGTTGTCCGAAGCTCCGACCCGGCTGAACAGCCGGTCGACGAGGCCGAGGGTGGCGCGGGCGGCGGGAACCCAGGAGCCGGTCTGGGCGAGGACGGCGATCAGCGCGTTCTGGCGGAGGAAGGTCGACTTGCCGCCCATGTTCGGGCCGGTGACCAGCCACAGCCTCTCGTCCTCGGAGAGGCCGCAATCGTTGGCGACGAAGCGGGCGCCCGAGGCGCGGAGCGACTCCTCGACGACGGGGTGGCGCCCGCCCTCGACCTCGAAGCAGTTGTGGCCGGCGAAGCGGGGGCGCGACCAGCCGCCTTCGGCCGAGCGCTCGGCGAGCGCGGCGGCGACGTCGAGCCGGGCGAGGGCGTCGGCGGCGGCGGCGATCGGCTCGGAGCGGGCGAGCGCGGCGGCCGTGAGCTCGTCCAGATGCGCCGCCTCGGCGGCGAGCGCATGGGCCCCGGCCTGGCCGACGCGCATCGCCTGCTCGTGCAGGTCGGGGGCATTGAATCGGACGACCCCCGCCAGCGTCTGGCGGTGGGTGAAGCCCGATTCGGCGGCCATGAGCGGGTCGGCATGGCGGGCTGGAACCTCGATATGGAAGCCGAGGACCCCGTTGTGGCGGATCTTCAGCGTCGCGATGCCGGTCTGCTGGCGGTAGCGCGCCTCGAGCCCGGCGATGGCGCGGCGGCCCTCGCCGCCGACGTTGCGAAGCTCGTCGAGCGCGGCGTCATAGCCTTCCGCGATATAGCCGCCCTGGGCGGAGTCGATCGGAGGCGAGGAAACGAGCGCCCGGCCGAGCAGGTCGGTGAGCTCGCCATGGCCGGTCAGCGCCGGAAGCAGGCCTGCGAGGAGCGGTGGCGGATCGGGGAGTGCGGCGAGCCGGGCGTGGAGCCGGCGGGTCTCGTTGAGGCCGTCGCGCAGCTGGCCGAGATCGCGCGGGCCGCCGCGCCCGGCGACCAGGCGCCCGAGCGCACGGCCGATGTCGGGAAGCGCCTTGAGCTGGCGGCGCAGGGACTCGCGAAGCGCGGAATCGCCTTCGAACAGGGCGACGAGGTCGAGCCGGGCCTCGATCGCCGCCCGGTCGAGCAAAGGCGCCCCGAGGTCGGCGGCGAGCAGCCGGGCGCCGGCGCCGGTGACCGTCCGGTCGACGGCGTGGAGCAGGCTTCCCGAGCGGCCTCCGGCCGCCGCCTGGGTCAGCTCGAGGCTCTCGCGGGTCGCCGCGTCGATCATCATATGGTCGCCCGAGGCGCGCGCGACCGGCGGTCGAAGGAAGGGCAGCGAGTCCTTCGCCACCTCGTCGAGATAGGCGAGAAGCCCGCCCGCGGCGCACAGTGCGGGCCGGTCGAAGGCGCCGAAGCCGTCGAGCGTGGCGACTCCGAAGCGCTCCTTGAGCCTGCGCTCGGCGGCCAGGCTGTCGAACCCGCCTTTGCGCTCGGTGACGACGGCATTGGCGATCGGCTCGGCGGCGACGATCTCGGCTGCGCCCAGCCGAGCCAGCTCAGAGTCGAGCGCCGCGGGAGCGATCGAGCCGAGCTCGAACCGTCCGGTCGAGACGTCGGCGGCGGCGAGCCCCAGCCGGTCGCCCGCCCGGGCCACGGCGACCAGCCAGTTGGCGGCGCGGGAATCGAGCAGGGCTTCCTCGGTGAGGGTCCCGGCAGTGACCACCCGGACGATGGCGCGGTTGACCACCGACTTGGCGCCGCGCTTCTTCGCCTCCGCCGGATTCTCGGTCTGCTCGGCGATGGCGACCCTGAAGCCGCCGCGGATCAGCCGGGCGAGATAGGCC
>DASQJV010000155.1:0-6352 GCA_035630855.1 Allosphingosinicella sp.
GTTGAAGGTGAAATCCTCGCCCTCGAGCAAAGCCGCGCCGTTGATCTTCGCCTGCACCCCGGCCGCGAAATTGGCGTCGTTGATCGTCAGGACGTAGTCGTAGCGGTTGGTGCCGGGCTCGCCGAACGCCGTGTTCGAGCCGGCGAGGAACGAGACGCCCTCGATCCGGGTGATGTTGGCGGTGAGGGTGATCGCGCCATAGGGGCCCTGCAGGACGAGAGTGTCGCCGCCGTCGCCGCCGTCGACCACGTCCGCCGACGTCAGAGCGCCGATGAAGAAGATATTGTCGTTGCCGGCGCCGCCCAGCACGGTGTCGTTGCCGCCGTCGTACAGCCGCAGCACGTCGTTGCCGGCGCCGCCGGTGATGACGTTGTCGCCGCTGTTGCCGCGGAAGTCGTGGGCGATGGTCGAGAAGGCGAACAGATTCTCGATATTGGTCCCGGCCAGGCTATAGGTCGCCAGAGTGGTCCAGACGAGATCGATACCCTCGCCGCTATTTTCCTCGACCACGTCGCCGATCTCGGTGACGATATATTCGTCGTCGCCGAGGCCGCCGCGCATCGTGTCGTTGCCGCCGCCCCCTTCGAGCTTGTCGTTCCCGAGACCGCCCTCGAGCGTGTCGGCGCTGTTGTTGCCGATGATGTAATTGTCGCGGTCGTTGCCGGTCAGCGTGAAGGCGATGTTGGCGATCCCGAACAGCGATTCCACTTCGGGTAGGCCGGCGAGACTGAAGCTTGCAAGGGTCGTCCGGATCTGGTCGAAGCCGCCGTCCGCAAGCTCGACGATCGCGTCCTCGAAGGTCGCGCTGTCGGCCGCGTAGACATAATATTGATCGTCGCCGCCGCCGCCGGCCAGATAATCCGCGCCGCCGCCGCCGACCAGGATGTCCCTGCCGCCGCCGGTTTCGAACCTGTTGGCGCCCGCATCGCCCAGGACGTAGTCGTCGCCGGATCCCGTCCTGAAATTCTCGACGCCGACGAGCGTTTCGACATTGCCATAGCTGTCGAGCGCCTGGCCCGGCTGGATCGCCGTCTGGTTGAATCTGTAGACGGCCCCGCCGGAGAGGTTGACGATGATCCCACCGCCGCCGGTCTCGAGCGCGTAATCGGCGGTATCGACGCCGGCGCCGCCGTCCAGCCTGTCCGTGCCGGCGCCGCCGGTAAGGATATCGTCGCCGTCGAACCCGAAAATGAGATCGTCGAGAGCCGTTCCCTGGAGGGCGTTGGCCCCGGAGTCGCCGTAGATTCCGGTGGTCAGGATCTGGGCTTTGACGTCGGGATTGGCGTTTTGCCACACGGCGACGATGCGGTCGCCGGCGATCGTGGCGAGATCGACGCGGCTGTTGTAATCGGCCGCGGAGGCGTTGATCTGGAACTGGTCGCCGAGCCGCGACCCGTCCGAGTTGAAAAGCTGGGCCCGCTCCGACGAGCCATTGCCGGCAACGTCGTCCCAGGCGACGACGAAGCCGCCCCAGCTCAGCCCGGTCACGGAGATCTCATTCGGTGCGTTGGCGGGATTCGTCGCGATCAGCTCCCCGCCGATCCGCAGTCCACCGGAATCGAACATCTGGGCCACCGCCTGATAGCGCTGGCTCACCGGATCGTAATGCTGCCAGGTCGCGACGAAGCCTCCATTCGAGAGCGCGGCCACGTCCGGAAGGCCCTGGAGGGAGGGGTTCTGGCCATTCACGCTGCTCGCCGGGAGAAGGAATTCGTAGCCGACCGGATCGCCTGCGGAGTCGAACCTCTGGCCGAGGACGTCGTAGCTGTCGAAGGTCCCGTTGGACTGCTGCCAGACGATCACATATCCGCCGCCGGCGAGGGGCGCGCCGTTCGACTGGGTCTGCGAGCCGTCGAAGGTCGAGTTGACGCGCGTTTCCGGCCCGACCTTCGAGCCCGTCGAATCGAAGCGCTGGGCGACGATCTCGGTGAAGCTCGCACTGTAAAGCACCCCCGTCCACGTCGCGACGAAACCTCCGTCCGGCAGCGCGACGATGGAGGGATCCCGCTGGTCTCCCCAGGGCGATGTATTGACGAGGAAATCGTTGCCGAGGGCGACTCCGTCGGCGCCGAAGACCCGGCCGCGGATGCTGCTCGACTGCCCGTCGCCGCCTTCCTCGACAGCGGGATGGGTGTGAATCCACGTGACCGCGAAGCCGCCGGAAGCGAGGCCGATCACGAACGGCTCCTGCTGGTCGAGCCCGACGGTGCTGTTGGCCTGGAATTCCGCTCCGACCTTCGCGCCGAGGTTATCGAACCTCTGCCCGCGGATCGAATAGCCGCTGCCATCGCCATTCTGCTCCATCCAGACCGTGACGAAGCCGCCGGAGGCCAGGGCCGAGGTCTTGTGGAAGAATTGATAGCCGACCGTCGTCGCGTGAGGCGTGATCTCGCTGCCGAACCGATGCACGAAATTAACCATGATGATATCCCCGCCCGTCCCTTTTTTGGCAGCCCAGGCGGCCCCAATGGCCGACTAAGTGGTTCCGAGCTAGGGAAAAAAGTTTTTTTTCGAGGAACTTAGGCGGCAATAGGGGATCCGGTGCCCGATCGGCCCGTTGCGGATCGAAGGCCGAGCCGGTTCGCCCGGGCTTTGCCGTGCGGGTTTTGCCGTCCGGAAGCCGGAAACTCCGCTGCGGCCGGCGGTCCGGGGCCGTTTGGCGCTTGTAGCCGCCGCCGACGCGCGATTATCATTCGCCCGATGGGCGGCGCACTCTCCGGGATCAGGATCGTCGAGCTCGCCGGCATCGGCCCGGCCCCGTTCGCCGGGATGATGCTCGCCGACCATGGCGCGACCGTGATCCGGGTCGAGCGCGAGGACCGGGCGCCGGTGATCCCGGCCGAGTTCGACATACTCGGCCGCTCGCGCGCCTCCACCGTTCGCCTCGACCTCAAGTCCGAGAAGGGCGCCGCGCGCGTCCGCGAGCTGGCCCGCGACGCGGACGGGCTTATCGAAGGGTTCCGCCCGGGGGTGATGGAGCGGCTCGGGCTCGGGCCGGATGTGCTGCTCGAGGACAATCCGCGCCTGGTCTACGGGCGGATGACGGGCTGGGGCCAGGAAGGACCGCTCGCCCAGTCGGCGGGGCACGACATCAACTATATCGCGCTGGCCGGGGCGCTCCACACCTACGGCCGGGCGGGCGGGCCGCCGACCCCGCCGGTCAACGCGGTCGGCGACTTCGGCGGCGGCGGGATGCTGCTCGCCTTCGGGATGCTGGCCGGGATCCTCTCGGCCCGGACGACCGGCAGGGGGCAGGTGGTCGACTGCGCGATGGTCGACGGGGCGGCCTTGCTGTCGGCCCTGACCTGGTCGCTGAGGGCGGCGGGGATGTGGAGGGACGAGCGCGGGGTGAACCTGCTCGACACCGGGCGGGCCTATTACGACGTCTACCGATGCGCCGACGGGCTGTGGGTGGCGGTGGGGGCGCTCGAGCCGGAGTTCTTCGCGGTGCTGAAGGAGAGGATGGGGCTCGCCTCGGGGCAGCACGATCCCGGCCTCAGGGAAGAGCTCGAAACGGCCTTCCTCCGCCACAATCGACCACATTGGTGCAACATTCTCCAACATTTCGACACTTGTTTCGCCCCAATCCTGTCGCTCGCCGAGGCGCCGTCGCATCCCCACAACGCCGCCCGAGGCACTTTCCTCGACATAGCGGGCGTCACCCAGCCCGCCCCCGCCCCCCGCTTCAAGGAGCCCTGAATGCTCGACACCTCCCGCCGCACCGCCTTCGCCCCCGAGCACGATCAGTTCCGAGACAGCGTCCGCCGCTTCTTCGACCGCGAGCTCCTTCCCCACCTCACCCGCTGGGAGGAGGAGGGGATCATCGACCGCGCCTTCTGGACCAAGGCCGGCGAGGCGGGCCTGCTCTGCCCGACCGTCCCCGAGGACTATGGCGGCCCCGGCCTCGACTTCGGCTTCAACGCCGTCATCGACGAGGAGCTGGCCTATGCCGGCTCGACCGCCGGGATCACCCTCCACTCCGACATCGTCGCCGACTATCTCGTCGCCTACGGATCGGAGGAGCAGAAGAAGCACTGGCTCCCCCGAATGGTCTCCGGCGAGACCGCCACCGCCATCGCCATGACCGAGCCCGGCGCCGGCTCCGACCTCCAGGGCATCCGCACCACCGCGAAGCGCGACGGCAACCATTATGTCCTCAACGGCTCCAAGACCTACATCACCAACGGCCAGCATGCCGACCTCGTCATCGTCGTCGCCAAGACCGACCCGGCGGCGGGCGCCAAGGGGGTCTCGCTGATTCTCGTCGAGGCCGACCGCGAAGGCTATGCGCGGGGCCGCAACCTCGACAAGATCGGCTTCCACTCGCAGGACACGTCCGAGCTCTTCTTCAACGACGTCAGGGTGCCGATCACCAACTGCCTCGGCGAGGAAGGCTCGGGCTTCGCCTATCTGATGAACCAGCTTCCCCAGGAGCGCCTCTCGATCGCCTGCGCCGCCCAGGCCGCCGCCCAGCGCGCCTTCGACGAGGCGGTCCGCTTCACCAAGGACCGCAAAGCATTCGGTAAGACCGTCTTCGACTTCCAGAACACCAAATTCACCCTCGCCGACCTCGCCTCGAAGCTGCAGGTCGGCTGGGCCCATCTCGACTGGGCGATCGCCCGCCATGTCAGGGGCGAGCTCACCGCCGCCGAAGCCTCGGCCGCCAAGCTCTGGCACACCGAGCTGCAGTGGGAGGCGTGCGACGCGTCGCTCCAGCTCCACGGCGGCGCCGGCTACATGAACGAATATCTGATCGCGCGGCTGTGGCGGGATGCGAGGGTGACCCGGATCTTCGGCGGGACGAACGAGATCATGAAGGAGGTGGTGTCGCGGTCGATCTGAGCGGAGGACGCTCGAGTACGGGTAAACATTTAATGGCGCCCATGCCGCGCGTGAGGGGCCGGGTAAATGTATACTGTCACTGTTTTCCCGTAAGGCAGTTGGCCCCCGCAGTCAGCGCCCAGGGGGATCCACCGGTCGGAGAATGCCCCCGGCCATCCTGCCCTTGGCATCGAGCGCGGCCGACATCATCACCTCGCCGTTGGCGAACACCAGTTTGTAGACGTCGTCGCCCCTCGCGCCGCGGCCGCGGAAAGTTACCGACTTCAGTTCGCCCAGCGACCTGAACATGCCCTGTGTCATAGGCAAGTCCCGGCGGACGACTTCGGCGAACTGCGGAGAGAGCTTGTCGTAGTCGGGCGAGCCGCTCGCCAGCCCGGCGACAAGGCTCCGCAAGGCAGCCTCGGTGCCGGCAGTCGGCACGGAGCCGGGTGCGGCCAGCGGTGCGGACGGTCCCACCGGCCGGAGAATGCCGCCGGCCATCCTGCCCTCGGCGTCGAGCGCGGCCGACATCATCACCTCGCCGTTGGCGAACACCAGATGGTAGGCGTCGTCGCCCCTCGGGCCGCGCTCGCGGAACGTCACCGACTTCAGCTCGCCCAGCGCGCTGAACATGCGATGGGTCATGGGCAGGTCCCGGCGGACGATGTCTGCGAAGTGCGGAGTGAGCTTGGCGTAGTCGGGCGAGCCGCTCGCCAGCCCGGCGACGAGGCTCCGCAAGGCGGCCTCGGTGCCGGGAGCCGGCACGGAGCGCTTTGCGGCCGGCGATGCGGATGAGACCATCGCCGAGGGGGCTGCCTGCCCCTCGACGGCGCCGGACGACTGAACCCAGATCATCAGGGCTGCTGCGATAAAAAAGCTCATTAGCATTGCTCCCGAGACCACATAAACCTGGTGCCGCCGCTTCATCCACGCGGTCTCGTTTCGCGGCGCGGCAACGGTGCCAGGTTCATCGGGCCCGGCATGGCCCGAAGGAAGGTCCGACGAGTGGGGTCCCAGCCGACCGGACCGCTCCAGCGACTCCACCAGCTTCGCAGCTTCAAGGGATGAGGACAGTCCCAGCTTGGCGCGGGCCATCTTCAACCTTTTCTCCACAGCGTGAGGAGAGATGCCAAGATCGAGGGCCATTTGCTTGGCCGTCTGATGGCTCAGACAGCGCTTGAGGCATTCCCGCTCGGCCAGGGTCAGGCGCCGTATGGCTGCCAGCATCCTCTCGTCGATCGCTTCCATCCTCATGTCGGCCAACGTAGTGCTTCAAGAGCCGGTACCAAAGCCCGTCTGTCTGGTACCCCATAGGTCGATCCCATTCCGACGCGCCGGCAAAGCCAAGACCAGCTGATGGTTCGGTCTAAGGCCGATCAGCGTTATCTCGGAGCCTCGAACGTCCGCATTGGTCGAAAGCAGCCCGCAGCCGTCGGTCAGCTAACGGGCAAGAAAGCCCCTCAACCCCCTCACCCCTTATTGTCGAACAGCCGCACATCCACCGCCCCCTCGTCGAAGCCGTCGAGCAACC
>DASQJV010000156.1:0-10590 GCA_035630855.1 Allosphingosinicella sp.
GGTCGAGGTCGATATCCTGCCGAACAGCCCCCTAACTCAGAACCGCTGCTTCGACTCCACCGGCAACTCCACTCCGCTTCCCTCGACCGGGGGATGCCCGGATGGCTCGCAGCTCGTGGCTGGGATATCCGCATTCGACGAGGAATACCTCGGGGACACCGCCAAGCCTCGCGTTTCGATCGGCTTCGGCGTCAATTGGAACTCGCCCTTCGGCCCGTTCAGGATCGATATAGCCAAGGCGCTCGTAAAAGCTGACGGGGATGACACCAAATTGATCACTTTCAACGTAGGAACTGCATTCTGATGAACAAACTCGCTTTCGGAGCGGCCATCGCCGCCCTTTCGCTCGCGCTGCCGGGCGTCGCCCAGGCCCAGCGCACCCCCGGCGCCGTCATCGTCATCGTCGACACCGACCGCATCTATCGCGAATGCACGGCCTGCAAGGCCGCCCAGACCCAGCTCCAGGGCATGGTCGCCTCGGCCCGGACCCGCGCCACCCAGCTCGGCCAGCCGCTCCAGACCGAGGCCCAGTCGATCGAGCAGGCCGGAGCCGCGCTTCGCAACCAGACCGGCGCGGCGCGCGCGACCGCCGAGACCGCGCTCAACACCCGAGTCCAGCAATTCCAGCAGCGCCAGACGACGGCCCAGCAGGAAATCCAGCGGCTGGAGCAGAACATCCAGTCGACCCAGGCCAACGTGCTTCGCCAGATCAACGCGAAGCTGAATCCGGTCATCACCCAGGTGATGAACGCGCGCAACGCCAACATCGCGCTCGACACCAGCGCTACCTTGGCCCGCTCCGGCACGCTCGAGGTCACCAACGACGTCCTCACCGCCCTCAACGCCGCTCTGCCCTCGGTCAGCGTGACCCCGCTTCCGCAGGCGCAGCAGCCGGCCCAGCCTCAGCCCCAGGGCCGGTGAGCTCCGACCCGGCAGACGCCGTCATCGGCCCGCTCGACATCAGGCGGGTGATGGCGGCGCTGCCGCATCGCTACCCTTTCCTGCTCATCGACCGGGTCGAGGAGCTGGTTCCGAAGAAGCGGATCGTCGCGATCAAGGCGGTGACGATCAACGAGCCTTTCTTCCAGGGCCATTTCCCGGGCCGCCCGATCATGCCCGGAGTGCTGCTCGTCGAGGCGATGGCGCAGGCCTCGGGGGTGCTCGCGGTCGAGTCGCTCGGCCTCGCGGGCACCGGCAAGCTCGTCTATTTCATGGCCATCGACAGCGCCAAGTTCCGGCGGCCGGTCGAGCCCGGAGTGCTCCTCCGGATCGAGGTCGAGCTCGTCCAGGACCGCGGCAGCGTCTGCAAGTTCGCGGGCAAGATCCTGATCGACGGCAAGGTCGCCGCCGAGACCAACTTCACCGCGATGATCGCCGACCCTCCGGCCGACTGATTTGCCTCCCCATCGTCAGATGGGGAGGGGGACCACACGAAGTGTGGTGGAGGGGTGATTCGGCTCGAAGGCTGAGGTTCGAGAGCGAACCGCGGCGGGCCGGTTCACGTCACCCCTCCACCACCCTACGGGTGGTCCCCCTCCCCACCGCTTCGCGGCAGGGAGGCAGAAGGCTGCCACAGGCCGCCGACCCGCTTTATTCCGAACACTTCGCTGAGCCGCTCCGATCCGAGCATCGCCTCCGGCCCCCCATCCGCGACGATCGCTCCGCTTTCCATCAGCACGAGGCGGTCGGCATAGCGCGCGGCGAGATCGAGATCGTGCATCGCCACCACGGCGCCCTGGCCCTGCGCGACGGAGCGGCGCAGCGTTTGCATCAGCCTGAGCTGCCAGAGCGGGTCGAGGTTGGCGACCGGCTCGTCGAGGAGGAGCAGGCGCGGCTTGGGAGCGAGCGCCCGGGCGATCAGCACCCGGCTCCGCTCGCCGGTCGAGAGACGGTCGACCCGCCGCCCCGCCCAGGGCTCGAGGTCGAGCTCGGCCATCGCCTCGTCCGCCTCGGCCCGGCTCGAGCCCAGCCGGACCAGGTCGAGCGCCGAGAGCGGCCAGGCGACGTCGCGCGAGGCGGGGAGGAAGGACAGGAGCTTGCGCCGGGCGGCGGGCGCCAGCTCTTCCGGACGCTTGCCGGCGATCCTCACCTCGCCCGACGCCCCGCCGATTCGGGCGAGAGCGTGGAGGAGGCTGGTCTTGCCGCTGCCGTTGGGCCCGACCAGGCAGACCAGCTCCGGCCTCTCCACGACGAAGTCGGTCGGCTCGAGCCGGCCGGCGAGGGCGGCGCCTCTGGCTTCGAGAAGCGGCGTCATCGCGCCAGCCGCCAGCGCATATGGGCGACCAGCCAGAGGAAGAAGGGCGCCCCGAGCAAGGCGGTCACCACGCCTATCGGCAGGGTCCGGCCGAGCGGAGCGCTTCGCACGGCGAGGTCGGCGGCGAGCAGGAGCAGGCCGCCGATCAGGGCGGCGGGAACGATCGCCCGGCCGGGATGGCCGCCGGTCAGCCGGCGGGCGAAGATCGGAGCGACCAGCCCGACGAAGCCGATCGCCCCGCAGATCGCGACGCAGGCGCCGACTCCGGCGGCGGTGAGGCAGACGATCTCGACCCTCATTCGCCTGACGTCATGACCGAAGGATTCCGCCACCTCCTCGCCGAGGGTGAGGCTGTCGAGCGGCCGGCGCAGGCGGAGCAGCAGAGCGATGGCGGCCAGCGCCGGCGCCGCGGCGAACGCCGCCTGCTCGAGGCTCCGGTCGACGAGCGAGCCCATCAGCCACTCATAGGCGTCGTAGAAAGCGAAGGGGGAGGGGGCGAGGGCGAGGGCGAGGGTGGTCAGCGCCCCGGCCAGAGCGCTGATCGCCAGCCCGGCGAGCAGCAGGGTCGCGGTCTCCGCCCTCGGTCCGGCCAGCGCCAGCAGCAGCAGCAAGGCCCCGAGCGCGCCCCCGACGGCTCCGAGGGCGAGCGCGAGCGGTGCCGAGAAGCCGAGCAGATAGGCGGTCACCACCGCTCCGAGGGCGGCGCCGCTGGTCGTCCCGGTGAGGTCGGGAGAGGCGAGCGGATTGGCGAACAGCCCCTGGATCGCCGCCCCCGAGGCTCCCAGCATCGCCCCGTAGGCGAGCGCAAGCAGTGCCCTAGGCAGCTGGAGCTCCCAGAGCAAGGCGAAGGCCAGCGGCCTGTCCTGGTCGAGCAGGCCGGCGATCGGCGGCCAGGGCAGAGCGAGCGACGCCGCGAAGGCGGCGAGCAGGGCCAGGCCGAGCAGGGCGAAGGGGAGGGCCTTCATCGGGGCAGCGCCTTCAGCCGCTCGATCTCGGCGGCCAGAAGCGGCCCCATGCAGGTCCAGGCCCGGCCGTCGGTGGCGACGGTTCGAGCGCCGCGGACGCGGCGCGCCAGCGGGTGGGACAGCCAGCGCTGCTCGCCCGAATATTGGCCGCTTCGATAGTCGCTCCGAAGGATCACCGCCGGCGGCCGGAGCAGCAATTGCTCGAGCGACACCCGGTCCCCGGCCATCGCCCGCTGGCGAAAGCCGGCCAGCGCCATCCATTGCGCGGCGAGGCTTCCCGCCGCCACCGTCCTTCCGCCGCCGCCGAGCCAGATCGTGTCGGCGGCCCGCGCCGGCCGGCTCCGCTTCAGCCGGTCGATGCGCGCCAGCGCGGCGGCGCCAGCGGCCGGCCGGCCGAGCGCGGCCGAGACCGTCCGCACCGCCGCTTCGATGTCGGCCAGGGACTGCGGATAAGGAAGATCGAGGACCCTTATCCCGAGCCGCCGGGCGATTCGGCCCCGGTCGCGGGCGCCCCCGCCCATGGTGAGGACGAGGTCGGGCCTCGTCCCGGCGACCGAGACGAGGCTGCCGTCGTTGCGCCGGTAGCGCCGCGCTTCGCGCCACAGCGGGGTTTCGGCGGGCTGCTGGGCGAGGTGGGTGACGGAGGCGATCTGGGCCGGATCGCCGAGCGTCAGCAGGAGCTCGTCGGTGCACAGGTTGAGCGAGGCCACCCGGCGCGGCGCCGCCTCGGCCGTCCCGGCGAAGGCCAGGCTAACGGCCGAGGCGAATGCGAAGGCCCGCATTGACCGTCCTCCCCGCCGTCCGGTAGCCGAACACGTCCTGATAGCGCTCGTCGAACGCATTCTCGGTTCGGACGAACGCCTCGAGCGTCTTGCTGATCTTCCAGTCGAGGCTGGCCGAGGCGAGCAGATAGTCGCCGAGCACGACCTCGCGCGCCGGAAAGGCGTCGAAATCGAGGTCGCGGCGGCTGCCGACATAGACGATCCGAGCGCTGAGCTGGACGGGCCCGAACCATTTGTATCCGACCAGCGAGGCGCTGTGCCTCGGCCGCCGCACCTCACGGACCGCCAGCCCGCCCGCGACCTGGCGCTCCTCCGCGTCGAGCCAGGTATAATAGAACATCAGCTTTCCGTCGCTTCCGACCCGAAGCTCGGCCCCGGCCTCGATTCCGCGCCTTCGGCTGGTGCCGCTGGCATTGGCCGTGGTCGAGCTGAAGGTGGCGGGATCGAAGACGTCGACGATCTCGTCCTTCAGCTTCGCCCTGAAAGCGTCCAGCCGGAGCGAGACACGGCCGTCCCAGTGGATCCCGGCCTGCCATTCCACCGACCGTTCCGGCTTCAGCGCGGCGTTGCCGGCGAAGGATCCCGGGAAGAAGCCGTAGAGGTCGTAGAAGCTCGGCTGGGCAATGCCCTCGCCATAAGCGGCGAGCAGGCTCAGCCGGCGGACCGGCTTCACCGTCGCTCCGGCGCGCAACGTCGTCGCGTCCCGGAAGGCGCTGAAGCTGTCGTGGCGGATCGCGACATCGGTGCGCAGCCAGGACCGCCAGTCGGCGGCCCATTCGACGACTCCGGCATCGAGCGAGCGCGAACGGTCCTGGTCGGTCGCCCCGAAGAAACTCTGGTCCCGGGCCTGGAAATGCTCATCCTGATGCTCGGCCGCGAGGGTGACCCGGTGGCGTCCCGTCTCCCGGGTCAGCTGCCCGCCGAGGGCGAGCCGGCTGCCCGCCGTCCGGTTGAGAGGGGCGTCGGCGAGGAGGTTCCGGTTCGAGCTGTCGAGGTAGCTCGCCTCGACCATGCCCGTCCAGGCGCCATGGTCGGCCTGCGCCCAGCCGCGGACAGCGCCGATCCGGTTGCGGGTCGAATCCGCGGTATCCCCGCGGCGGAAGGTGACCGGATCGAGCCCGTCATATTCGCTCTCGCCGTCGACCCAGTGGCCGACGGCGCCGAGCTTGATCGAATCCGACGGCCTGAACACGGCCATGAGGCCTGCCGATCTGTTCTCGAAGCCGTCGCGGTCGCCGGTCCCGTCGAACGAGTCGAAGCCCTCGCTGCCGAAGCGGGCGGCGACCGCGGTCAGCTCGACCTTGCCTTCGCTGGTCGAAGCGACCTCCGACACTCGCGAGCTGTCGAGCGAGCCATATTCGGCCAGCGCTTCCAGGGAAGGCTTGTCCGTCACCGAGACCATATGGACCCCGACGACCCCGCCGATAGCCTCCGACCCCCACAAGGCGGACTGCGGCCCGCGGATCACGTCGATCCGCATCACTCCGTCGATCCCGAGCAGCTCGAAGCGCGCCTCGTTTCCGGCGGCGGGATCGTTGAACCGGATCCCGTCGACGAAGAGCAGGGTATGGTTCGCCTCGGCCCCGCGGATCCGTACCTGGGTCTGGCTCC
This sequence comes from Allosphingosinicella sp., assembly GCA_035630855.1. Classification (GTDB taxonomy): domain Bacteria; phylum Pseudomonadota; class Alphaproteobacteria; order Sphingomonadales; family Sphingomonadaceae; genus Allosphingosinicella. The sequence continues at coordinate 5,613 of DASQJV010000156.1, forward strand.
CGCGCGGGCCGGAGACGGAGACCGAGATTCCGGGCAGGCCCCTCAGCGCGTCGGCCGCGATCGGTACGTAGGGACCGGGCCGGTCCTCGCGCGCCTCGACGGTCGTCACCGGCATCACGCTCTCCTGGGCCTGGATCGGCTCGCGCGAGCCGATCACGATGACGTCGGGCTCGCTTTCCGCTTGCGGGTCGGTCGCGGGTTCGGCGGCGGCCGCGGCGAGGGCGATCAGAAGGAAGTCCATCGGTTTCTCCTTTGCAACGACAGATGTCGTCTCGGAGGAACCGCGGGCGAGCTTCGTCCCCGGCGCCACGCACTTGCGGCTGGTCCCGGCCGGGTGCGGACGACGGCGAAGGCAGGTTCCTGACTCTCGGCTCGAGCCGATCACAGTTGCGGGCACAGCGCCGGATTTCCGCCGGCTTCCCTTTTCACCCTTCCCCCGCCGCGTGTACGGCGTGAAGGGCACCTTCGCTGGGCGGAGGACTAGGCGCGGGCTCTGCGCCTTGTCAAATTCCCCCCTATTGGCTACAGGGCCGCACGACCTTTCGCGAGGCTGGTCGGAACCAGCCACATCTCAAGGAAATCAACGACATGAAGAACGGCGCCCATCCCGATTACCATATGATCAAGGTGCAGATGACCGACGGCACCACCTTCGACACCCGCTCCACCTGGGGCAAGGAAGGCGACACCCTCACCCTCGACATCGATCCGAAGGTGCATCCGGCTTGGACCGGCGGCCACGGCAAGATGGTCGACAGCGGCGGCCAGGTCGCCCGCTTCAACAAGCGCTTCGGCGGCCTGACGCTCGGCAAGAAGTAAGCGACGTACACTGCCTCTCCCGCTTTCGCGGGAGAGGAGGGGCCCACCCGCGCAGCGGGTGGGAGGTGAGGGTCTTGCTGAGTCCGGTGTACAGACCCTCACCCTCCCGCTTCGCGGGGCCCTCCCTCTCCCGTAAGGACGGGAGAGGGGCTTCAGAGGCCCGCCCAACGAAATGACATCTCCGATCGCCCCAACCCTCGAGACCCCGCGCCTTCGCCTCCGCGGCTTCCGGGCTTCGGATCTCGACGCCCAGCAGGCGACGATGGTCGACCCCGAGGTCTACCGCTTCCTCGGCGGCGCCCCGGCGACCCGCGAGGAGACCTGGCGCAAGATCCTCGGCTCGCCCGGCCTCTGGGCCCTGCTCGGCTACGGCTATTGGGTCGCCGAGCGGCGCGAGGACGGCGCCTATCTCGGCCAGATCGGCTTCGCCGACTTCAAGCGCGACATGTCCCCGGCGATCGAGGGCCTTCCCGAAATGGGCTGGATCATGGCCCGCGAGGCGCAGGGCCAAGGCTATGCGACCGAGGCCGTCCTCGCCGCCCTCGCCTGGGCCGACGAGGCGCTGTGCGGCGGCGAGATCGTCGCCATCATCAGCCACGACAACGCCGCCTCGATCCGCATAGCCGAGAAGGGCGGGTTCACCCGCCGCGAGGAGGCCGTCTACAAAGGCGAGCCGATCCTCCTGTTCAGACGCCCGGTGCGCTAGGACGCCGCGGCTCTTCCGGTGTCCGATCCCGGACGCCGCCTGTGCGGGACCGGACGCTTCGCGGTCAGCCGCCGTTCACGAAAACATTTGTAATCGCCAGAAAGCCGTCAGCTTCAGGGAGTTGGCACGACTCCTGCTACGTTTGTGACAGGCCGGCCGAAGAGCCGAATGGGGGATGCAATGGGTTTTGGCGTTTGCCGGCGGGTTTCTCGGCTCTGGCTTACCGGAGGTTCGATCCTGGCTCTGGCCGCCGCGCCCGCCTTCGCCCAGGAGACGGGCGACGCCCCGCCGCCCGAGCCGGCCCTGCCGGCCTCGGCCGAGGGCCCCAAGACTTTCCTTCCCGCGGACTTCGCCCGCTTCGCGCCGCGCAACGCGCTCGACATGCTGCGCAACGTCCCGGGCTTCTCGATCCGCGAAGCGACCCAGGAAAGGGGGCTCGGGACCGCGTCCGGCAACGTCCTGATCAACGGCCAGCGCATCTCGGGCAAGTCGAACGACGTCCTCACCGAATTGGGCCGGATCCCGGCGTCGAACGTCATCCGGATCGAGATCGTCGACGCGGCGACCCTCAACCTGCCGGGCCTTTCCGGCCAGATCGCCAACGTCATCGTCAAGGCCGATTCGATGAGCGGCCAGTTCGCCTGGCGGCCCGAGTTCCGCCAGCGCAACACCAGGCCGCTCCTCACCCGGGGCGAGGTGTCGGTGAGCGGCAAGCGCGGCAAGTTCGACTATAATGTCGGCCTCCAGAACAACAGCTTCAGGAGCGGCGCGGGAGGCCGGACCCTGGTCTATGCGCCCGACCGGTCGCTGATCGAGCGGCGCCACGACGTCTGGACCGGAAGCGGCGAGGACGTCCGGGTCAGCGCCCGGGTGACCTGGGACGGGCCGGGCGACTCGGTCGCCAACCTCAACGGGTCGCTGCGCGGCTTCTTCTACGATTATCGCGAGCTCGGCACCCGCACCGGGCCCGGCCTCGTCGACCGGGTCCGCCGTGTCGCCAATGACGAGGACGAATGGATCTGGGAGGTCGGCGGCGACTATGAGTTCGAGCTCGCCGGCGGCCGGCTGAAGCTGATCGGCCTCGCCCGCTCCGACCACGACCCGTTCGAGCAGGGCCTGCTCACCGAATATGCCGACGGCCGTCCCGACACCGGCAGCCGCTTCCTCAACGTCGCCGATACCGAGGAGCGGATCGGCCGGGCCGAATATCGCTGGAAGTGGGGCAAGGGCGACTGGCAGATCTCGGCCGAAGGCGCGTTCAACAGCCTCGACAACGTCACCGAGTTCCTGCAGCTCGAGCCCGACGGAAGCCTCACCGAGATCGAGCTCCCGGGCGGGACCGCGACCGTCAAGGAGGACCGCTACGAGGTGATGGCGAGCCACGGCCGTCCGCTCTCCTCGAAGCTCACCGTCCAGCTCGCCGCCGGCGGCGAATATTCGAACCTGCGCCAGATCGGCGGCGGCGGCCTCGCCCGTACCTTCTGGAGGCCCAAGGGGCTGGTCTCCGCCGCCTGGAAGGCGACTCCGCGGCTCGACGTCAACTTCAAGCTCCAGCGCCGGGTCGGCCAGCTCAACTTCAGCGACTTCCTCGCCACCGTGAACCTCACCGACGACCGCGAGAATGCCGGCAACGTCGAGCTCGTCCCGACCCAGAGCTGGGAGACCGACCTCGAGGCGACCCGCAACCTCGGCCGCTACGGGACCACCACGCTGAGGCTCTACGGCCGGCTCTACGACGACATCGTCGACACCATCCCGATCGGCCTCGACGGCGAGTCGCGCGGCAATATCGACCGCGCCAGCTCCTATGGCGCCGAGTGGAAGACGACCTTCAATTTCGACCCCCTCGGCTGGAAGGGCGCCAAGCTCGACCTTCGCGCCCAGGCCCAGAACACAAGGGTCAAGGATCCGCTCACCGGCGAGCACCGGCCGATCAGCGGCAACCTCCTGCATTTAGTCGATTTCACCCTGCGCCACGACATACCGGGCAGCGACTGGGCCTGGGGCGGCAACGTCAACTACGCCCTCTACGCCAAGGATTACCGCCTCACCGAGGTCGGCCGCCTGTGGGAAGGGCCGGTCTGGGCCAGCGCCTATGTCGAGCATAAGGACGTCATGGGCCTGACCGTGCGCGCGACCGTCAGCAACATCTTCGCCGCGACCAGCATGTGGGACCGGACCGTCTATGTCGGCCGCCGGACCGGCCCGATCCAGCAGATCGAGCATCGCGACCGCCTGATCGGCCCTATCTTCAGCTTCCAGGTGCGGGGGAAGTTCTAGGGCGTGTCCTCCCCATCGCAATAGCGATGGGGAGGATTATTCCTCCTAGAACAAGGTCGTCAGCCAGTAGAAGAGCGCTCCCACCGTCGCCGAGGCGGGGATGGTGATGATCCAGGCGGTGACGACGTTGCGGGCCACGCCCCAGCGCACCGCCGAAGCTCGCCTCGCGACTCCCGCGCCGATGATGCACCCGGTGATCGTGTGGGTGGTCGAGACCGGTATGCCGAGCCAGGAGGCGGTGAACAGCATCACCGAGCCGCCGGCCGAGGCGCTGAAGCCCTGGTGCTGCGAGAGCTTGGTGATGCCGGTGCCCATGGTCTTGATGATCCTCCAGCCGCCGGAGAGCGTGCCGAGGCCGATCGCGACGTAGCAGCTGATCGCCACCCAGTGCGGGACATGGAACTCGCCCGAGAGATAGCCGGTGGAATAAAGGAGGACGGTGATGATCCCCATCGTCTTCTGGGCGTCGTTGAGGCCGTGGCCGATCGAGTAGGCGGCGGACGAGACGAGGTGGAGCGAGCGGAAGCTGCGCTCGGCGCCGCGCGCGCTCGCCCGGACGGCCAGCCAGCTGGTCAGCAGCATGATCAGCATCGCCAGCATCATCCCAAGCAGAGGCGACAGGACGATCGCGATCAGGGTCTTGTTGAGCCCGGTCCACTGGACCCCGGTCAGCCCGGCATGGGCGACGCCCGAGCCGACCAGGCCCCCGACCAGGGCGTGGCTCGAGGAGGAGGGGATGCCCTTGAGCCAGGTGACGACGTTCCAGAACATCGCTCCGATCAGAGCCCCGAACACCACCGCCGGGGTGATCAGATCCTTGTCGATCAGGCCCTTGCCGATCGTGTCGGCGACCTTGTGCAGGCTCGGCACGGCGAGCGCGAGGAAGTAGGCGGCGAAGTTGAAGAAGGCGGCGAAGGCGACCGCCTGGACGGGGCTGAGCAGCCGGGTCGCGACCACCGTCGCGATCGAGTTGGCGGCGTCGTGAAGCCCGTTCAGGAAGTCGAACGCGAGCGCGATGACGATGAGGCCGATGAGCAGCGGAAGGGCCAGCTCGTGCATGGTCCCGGCTCCTCAGGCGTGGTCGATGACGACGCCGGAGATCTCGTTCGCCACGTCCTCGAAGCGGTCGAGGACCTTCTCGAGGTGGCTGAAGATCTCGCGGCCGACGATATA
>DASQJV010000157.1:0-4874 GCA_035630855.1 Allosphingosinicella sp.
ATCATCGCGACGACGTCGAGGATCTGGAACCGGCCCTGCTTCGACTTCTTGATCGGCTTCTGGCCGGTGATCATCATCATCGGCATGCCGCCCAATTGGGCATAGGCCGCGGCGGTGACGAAATTGGTCGCGCCGGGGCCGAGCGTCGAGACGCAAACGCCGGTATGTCCGGTATGACGGCCGTAAGTCGCGGCCATGAAGCCGGCGCCCTGCTCGTGGCGGGTGAGGATCAGCTTTATCGAGGCGGAGCGCGAGAGGCTGTCGAGGAAATCGAGATTCTCCTCGCCGGGGACGCCGAACACATATTCGGCGCCTTCCTCCTCGAGACATTGAACGAACAGGTCGGACGCCTTGGTCATGTCGGCTTTCCCCTCGCCAAGGTTGGTCTATCTCCCTTTGGTGGACCTGTCACCAAGGCCCGCAAGCCCATGAACTCGCTTGAAAGCGTCTCCGGCTTTGGCACATAGTCGCGGCTCCTGGGGGGTGTGTTCCGATGGAGGCGAGCCGCAGTCTGGCGTTCGGCGCACTGGCGGCCTCGCTGCTCCTCGCGCTCGCCGTCTTCCTGCCGCCGGCCGGGGCCCAGCAGGCCGCCTCGGGCCATTATGTCGGAGTCGCGACCTGCTCGGGCTCGACCTGCCACGGCCGAAGCGAGCCGACCGGAGCGGTGGTCCGCCAGGACGAGCTTCGCCTCTGGCAGGATCCGTCCAGCCCGGCCGGAGCCCATAGCCGCGCCTGGCGGGTCCTCACCGAGCCGCGCTCCAGGGCCATCGCCGCCCGCCTCGGCATCGGCGAGGCGGCGAGCGCCCCGATGTGCCTGGGCTGCCACGCCACTCCGGCCGCGCCCGGCGCCCGCGGCCCCCGCTTCCAGCTTTCCGACGGGGTCGGCTGCGAGAGCTGCCACGGCGCCGCCTCCGCCTGGCTCGCCAGCCATTATGCGGTCGGCGCAAGCCACTCGGCCAACGTCGCCCGCGGAATGCTCCCGCTCGACGATCCCGAGGCCCGCGCCGGCCGCTGCCTCGACTGCCATTTCGGAAGCCGCGAGTCCGGCCGGTTCGTCGACCACAGGATGATGGCCGCGGGCCATCCCAGGATCAGCTTCGAGCTCGACCTGTTCACCACGCTCCAGCAGCACCACAATGCCGACTCCGACTATGTCCAGCGCAAGCGCCGGCCCGACTCGGTCGCCACCTGGGCGGTCGGCCAGGCCCTCGCCCTGGAGCGCTCGCTGACCCTCTTCGCGACTCCCGGGCGGGGGAGCGAGGGGATGTTCCCGGAATTCTATTTCTTCGACTGCCACTCCTGCCACCGGCGGATCTCCGACGATCCGCGCTTCGAGCCGAGCAAGGCCGCCAATCCCGGCCGGCCGATCCCCTCTGGGACCCCGCCCTACAATGACGAGAACATGATCATGCTCGCCGCCGCCGCCCGGGTCGCCGCTCCCGCCCAGGCGCCCCGCTTCGAGCGGGCCAGCCGCAACTTCCACGCCGCTCTGGCCAGGGACCGCGCCTCGGCCCTCGCCGCCGCCGCGGCGCTGAAGGCGAGCGCCCGGGCGGTCGCCGACGATCTTTCCCGCGGAGTGACCCGCGCCCAGGTCTTCGAGATCATCGACAGCATCGCCGGCGACGCCATCTCGCCCCGCTTCACCGATTATGCCGGAAGCGTCCAGGCGGTGATGGCGGTCGACACCCTGCTCTCCTCGCTCGGCCCCGGCGCCCCGGACTCGATCCGGGCCGACATCAACAGCGCCTACCGGGCGGTACGCGACCCCAATGCCTACGATCCGCGCGAGTTCAGGGCGAGCCTGGGCCGGGCGGCGGCCGCGATCCGGAAGCTGAAATGAAGCGCGGCCGCCCGCTCCTCGCCATCGCCGCCCTCGTCACCGCCTCGTGCGGCGGCGGCGGAGGCGGCGGAAGCCCGCCGCCCCCGCCCCCGCCGACCCCGGTGCCGCCGGCCCCGCCGCCGTCGACCCGCCTCTACGACGTCCCGGCCCCGCTCTCGCTGACCTCGACGGAGGTCGAGCGGATCCTCGCCCAGGGCGTCGCCGAGGCCCAGGCCCAGGCGCTCCCCGCCACCTTCGCCGTCGTCGACCGGGTCGGCAACGTCCTCGCCGTCTTCGCCATGAACGGCGCCAACCCGCGCCTCCAGGTCCCGCGCGGCCCCAACGGAAGCCTCCACGACCTCCAGGGCGTCGACGTCCCAGGCGCCGCCGCCGGAGCGATCGCCAAGGCGATCACCGGAGCCTATCTCTCCTCGGGCGGAAACGCCTTCTCGACCCGGACGGCGAGCATGATCGTCCAGCAGCATTTCCCGCCCTCGGCCGCCGCGCTCGGGCTCGAGAGCGGGCCGTTGTTCGGAGTCCAGTTCAGCCAGCTCCCCTGCTCCGACCTCGCCGCCCGCTTCAACGGCAATTTCGGCGCCGCCGGCTTCATCGGCCCCAAGCGCTCCCCGCTCGGCCTCGCCGCCGACCCCGGCGGCTTCCCGCTCTACAAGAACGGAGTCCTGGTCGGCGGAGTGGGTATAATGGCCGACGGACTCTACGGCTTCGACCCCGAGGTCCAGGACGTCGACAAGGACCGCGAGGAGATCATCGCCCTCGCCGCCGCCACCGGCTTCGCCGCGCCCGAGGAGATCCGCGCCGACCGGATCAGCGTCGACGGAACGCTTCTCCGCTTCTCCGACGCGACCGTCTCGGACCTGAAATCCGATCCCGCCTCGGCGCCCGGCTTCGTCTCGACCGGCGGCGGCGCCGTCGGCGCGTTCACCTCCGTGCGCGGCTATTACGACTCCGCCATGGGCATGCTGCCGGGCCGCGCCTACGGGACCGAGGCGTCCGGAATCCGGCCCGCGGGAACGGGCGAATTCTCGAACCTCGACGCCTTCGTCCTCTCCAACGGCTCAGGGGCCAACCGCTATCCGATCCGGGCCGGAACCGACTCGGCGCTGACCGCCGCCGAGGTGACCGCCCTGCTCGAGGAGGCGTTCAAGGTCATGAGCGCCGCCCGCGCCCAGATCCGCCGCCCGCTCGACAGCCGCGCCCAGGTCAGCATCTCGCTGGTCGACACCAACGGCACCGTGCTCGGCCTCGTCCGCTCGCCCGACGCCCCGATCTTCGGGATCGACGTCTCGCTCCAGAAGGCCCGAACCGCCGCCTTTTTCTCGAGCGCCAGCGCGGCCGCGGCGATCGAGGCCAGCTCGGATCCCGACGTCCGCCAGTTCATCCCGGCCGCCCGCGCCTTCTTCCCCGACCCCGCCGCCTTCACCGGCCGCTTCGCCTTCACCACCCGGTCGGTCGGCAACATCTCGAGGCCCTATTTCCCGGACGGCGAGCTCGGCCGGCCGCCCGGGCCCTTCTCGAGGCCGGTCGCCGAGTTCAACCCCCTCTCGACCGGCCTCCAGTCCGCGCTGGTCGAGGCCGACGTGAAGGCGCATGTCGGCTTCCTCCTGGGCGATCCCGATACCGCTGCTCAGTGCACGCATACGCCGCGCCTCGCCAACGGCATGCAGATCTTCCCCGGCTCGGTGCCGATCTACCGCGGCTCGACCCTCGTCGGGGCGATCGGAGTCTCGGGCGACGGCATCGACCAGGACGACATGATCAGCTTCCTCGGCGCGCACAATGCGGGGCTCCGCCTCGGCGGCTTCGGCAATTCCGATCCTGAGAAGCGCGCCGACCAGATCGTCGTGCCGGTCGGAAGCGGAGTCCGGCTGCGCTACGTCGCCTGCCCGTTCGCGCCGTTCCTCGGCTCGGGCGAGCAGAATGTGTGCCAGGGGAAATGAGCGTCGGGGCGACGGTCGCGGCGCTGCTGGCGGGAGTTGCTCCGCAGGGGCTCGACATAGCTCGTCATCCCGGACTTGATCCGGGATCCATGAACACTGCCGGTGCCGGACTGGCGAGGGCCGTGTCCATGGATTCCGGCTTTCGCCGGAATGACGGGGACGAGCTCGCCCTCCAGGACCCGCCGCCCGAAGACCCCCTCCCCAACACCCCGACCGGGGAAGGCCGCCGCCGTCCCGGAATCCCCCAGCACGAGCTCGAGGACCCCGTTTCGCAGGACAATCCCGGCGCCGTCCGGGCCCCGCCGCCGGAAGCCTTCCCGACCGACCAGATTCCCGTCCCCGACCGCTGGCGGCTGATCGAGACCCTCGGCGTGAGGAAGGAGCGCTGGTTCGATCCCTACAACCAGAACAGCTACAAGGGCGACCGCCCGCTCTGCCTCCCGACCGCCGAGGAGCAGTCGAAAAGGCGCGAGCAGGGCCGGCCGAAATGCCGGACTCCCAAATTCCTCGATCTCGACGAGGAGGACTGGTTCCTCGCCGTCAACGCCGTCTCCGACACCGTGATCGAGCCCCGCACCTTCCCGATCCCGGTCGGGATCCAGACTTCGGCCGACCCGGGAAGCAACGACGTCTTCGGCAGGAACGGAAGCCTCGTCCTCTCCCAGACCTTCATCGCCGGCGCCGCCCTGATCAAGGGCTCGACCGCCTACATGCCGCCCCATGTCGAGTACCGGCTGACCCTGGCGCTCAACGTCAATTACGTCGACGTCGCCGAGCGGCGGGTGCTGTTCGTCGAGCCGAGCAAGGGCACCAGCCGCCTCGATTATGCGCTGGGGGTCCAGGAAGCCTTCGTCGACTATCATTTGCGCGACGTCTCCGACCGCTACGATTTCGACAGCGTCCGGGTCGGCATCCAGCCCTTCCAGCTCGATTTCCGAGGCTTCCTGTTCAACGACCAGCAGCTCGGCATCCGCCTGTTCGGCAACCGCGACAACAACCGCTTTCAATATAATTTCGCGGCCTTCTGGCGACTGGAGAAGGACACCAACAGCGGCCTCAACAGCGTGGTCCAGAAGCCGCGCGACGACTACCTGTTC
>DASQJV010000158.1:0-3186 GCA_035630855.1 Allosphingosinicella sp.
GGCGAAGATGACGTCGTCCATGCCGGCGCCGCGCATCGACTTGGGCGAGCTCTCGCCCATCACCCAGCGGATCGCCTCGAGGACGTTGGACTTGCCGCAGCCGTTGGGCCCGACCACGCCGGTGAGCCCCGGCTCGATCCGGAGCTCGGCCGGCTCGACGAAGCTCTTGAAGCCGGACAGCTTCAGCCGCTTTATCTGCATGCCCGCCCCCGGCTTGCCATTCTACCCCGCCGCCTCCCGGAGGATCGGCTCGAGCGTTCCCCAGTTGTGAGTGCCGATATTCGAGCCGTTCAGGAAAAAGGTCGGGGTCCCCTGGACCCCCTGAGCCTGGGCCGCTTCGGCGATGCTGCCGAGCCGGTCCAGGGCGGCCTGATCGGCGAGGCAGCGCTTCGCCTGGACCGGGCCGATGCCGTGCTGCGCGGCGATCCGGGTGATCCCCGCGAGCTCGGCGAGCCGGCCAAGGCGCTGGTTCTCGGGAAGCGCGTTCATCTGCGCCTTCTGAGCCGCGGTCAGGGCGCCGACCCGGCCCATCCACTGGCCCTGGGTGGCATAGAGCTTGTCCGCGACCGGGAAGAAGCGGCTCGCTCCGCCGCAGCGCGCGACCAGGGTCGCGGCGACGTCGAGGCCGTTGAGCAGGAAGCTCCGATATTCGTAGCTGACCTTGCCGCTGCGAACATAGGTTCCGACCAGCGCCGACATCCCGGCCTTGGCGAAATTGGCGCAATGGCCGCAGGTGAGGGAGCCATATTCGACGAGCTTCACCGTGGCCGCGGGATTGCCCATCCGGAACCCGCCTTCCGGGGTTGCGACCACGGTCCGCGCCCAGTCGGCCGGAGCGGGAGCCGCCCGTCCGGCCGTCGGCGGGGCCGAGACCGCGGGCGCGGCCGCGGCCACGCCCGCCAGCAGGAGCAAGGCCGCGGCCTTCGTCATCCGATCGCTTCCCGAAGCGCGGGCTCGAGCCCCTTCCAGGTCGCCGGTCCCTCGTAGAACTTGCCGTTGATGAAGAAAGAGGGAGTACCGTTCACGCCGGCCTCGTCGCCCTTCTTCTTGATCCCGGCGATATTCTCGAGCCCGGCCTGATCGGCGAGGCAGGACTGGATCTGGGCCGAGGGCATTCCGCGCTGGCGGAAGAACTCGTCGAGCCCGGCCGCCCGGACGACCACCCCGGCCGATTCGCGCGGAGCCATGGTCCCGAGCGCCTGGAGCTGATCCTGGGGCAGGGACTGGATCCGGCCCATCCAGTTCTTCTGATCCTTGTAGAGCTGCTCGACGAGCGGGAAGAACGACTCCGCGCTCTGGCAGTTGAGGAGCAGCGAAACGCCCGGATCGGTCGGGAAGAGGAGGTAGGTCCGGAATTCCCAGCTCACCTGGCCGCTCTTCACATAGGTGTCGCGCAGCGTCGGAGCGCCCTGCTCCTCGAACTCGGCGCAATGCGGGCAGCTCAGCGAGCCATATTCGACCAGCTTCACCGGCGCCTCGGGATTGCCCATCCGGTAGCCGCCCTCGGGCGTCTTCGCCACCGTCTGGGTCCAGTCGCCGTTGCTGGGCGCCGCGATCTGCTTGAGCGGCGTGTCCGCCACCGGCGCCGAGGAATTGCCGCCGGCGTCGCCGCAGCCGGCGAGGATCAGGGTCAGGGCGGCCGCACCGGCCGTGAGCATCGACTTCATCTTTTCGTCTCTCCACCAATTCTGCCGAGCACCGGAATGGCGACCGCCGGCCCGAGCGCCGACTCCTTCGCCGCGACGCCCCGGGCAAGCGATTCCAGACAGGCGCGAAGCTCCGGATCAGCCACCTCGCGCAGCGACTCGCCGAGCTCGACCGGAATCGGGCGCAGGGAGGGCGGCGCGGCGCGCGTCCTCGCCCGGGCAACCTGAACCAGGCCTTGCCTGAAGGCGACCCGGACCACCGCCTGGTAGCCGAAGAAGCGGTTGACGCGCTCGACGATGACGGGGGCGACGTGCTGCATCATCGGCGCATGAGCGCCCTCGACGATCAGGTTGAGCACCCCTTCGGACCTCTTGCCGGGCGGGAAGCGGATCGATTCGGGCGAGGAGACGGCGGCGTAGCGGTCGCCGACGATCTCGCTCCAGCGGCTGACGATCGACGACTGGACGAAGCCGAAGCGGCGGAAGGCGGCCCGGCCGATGTCGGGGACGAGATCGGACACCGCCCGGGCGCGATTGGCCCGCGGCGCCTCGGCCTGCTTTTTCCTGGTCCCGCCCGATTTCACCATCGGCCCGACCATGGCATAGGCACGGCATGTCAGTCGATGCTTCCCGGGCCCTTTTGCGTTGGTTTGCTGTGGATAAACGGCGGTTGCCGTGGCGTTCCGAGCGTGGCGAGCGGCCCGATCCCTATCGCGTCTGGCTGTCGGAGGTCATGCTCCAGCAGACGACGACCGTCCACGCGGCCCCCTATTTCGAGGCCTTCACCCGGCGCTGGCCGACGGTCGAGGCGCTCGCCGCCGCTCCCGAGGCGGACGTCATGGCCGCCTGGGCGGGCCTCGGCTATTACGCCCGGGCGCGCAATCTGATCGCCTGCGCCCGGACCGTCGCGGCCGGTCATGGCGGCCGCTTCCCCGACACCGAGGAGGGGCTCCGCAAGCTTCCGGGAATCGGCCGCTACACCGCCGCTGCGATCGCCGCGATCGCCTTCGGTCGGCGGGCGGTGGTGGTCGATGCCAATGTCGAGCGGGTCGTCGCCCGGCTGTTCGCGGTCGAGACCGAGCTTCCGGCGGCGCGCGAGGAGATCTACCGGCTGGCCGGGTCGATCACTCCCGACGAGGACGCCGGCGACTTCGCCCAGTCGATGATGGACCTGGGAGCGACGGTCTGCACCCCGCGCTCGCCCGACTGCGGCCGCTGCCCGCTCGCCCCGATCTGCGCGGCCCGCGCCTCGGGCGCCCCGCATTTCTACCCCCGCAAGGCCGCGAAGCGGCCCAGGCCGAGGCGGGAGGGAATCGCCTACTGGCTCGAGCATGACGGCCACGTGCTTCTGGTGCGGCGCCCCTCGAAGGGCCTGCTCGGCGGAATGCTGGCGCTTCCGACCGACGGCGAGGGCGCCCCGGCGGAGGCGCAATGGCGCGAGGCGGGAAGCGTCGACCATGTCTTCACCCATTTCGCTTTGCGAATGAAGCTTCTCTGCGCCGAGGCCAAGGCCCGCCCGACCGGGACCTGGTGGCCGATC
>DASQJV010000159.1:0-5118 GCA_035630855.1 Allosphingosinicella sp.
CGCAGGTTGGGCGCTCGCACTCGGCATCTGGGCGACCTCAGCCTGATCCCAAAATTTCAGGCTGACCACGCCCCGCTGGCAGGCCCCTTGACTCCGTACCACGGTACGGACCCTATATCAGTACCGGCAAGTTCACAGGAGACGTGAGATGTCGGACATGACCAACCCTCCCAGGGCCGCGAAGACGGCGGTGATCCATCGCATGGTGATGCCGTCCCACACCTGTCCGTACGGGCTCAAGGCGGTCGATCTCCTCCGGCGCTCGGGCTACGAGGTCGACGACCGCCCCTTGCGGACTCGCGAGGAGACCGACGCGTTCAAGGCGGAGCATGGGGTCGCCACCACCCCGCAGATCTTCATCGGCGGCGAGCGCATCGGCGGCTATGACGATCTCCGCCGCTTCCTCGGCAAGAGGGTCGCCGACCCCGAGGCGGTGAGCTACCGGCCGGTGATCGCCCTGTTCGCGATGACGGCGCTGATGGCGATGGCGGCGAGCCATTCGGCGACGGGCAGCGTCCTCACCCTTCGCTCCGTCGAATGGTTCGTGTCCTTTTCGATGGTCGTCCTGGCGCTTCTCAAGCTCCAGAATGTCGAGAGCTTCGCGACCATGTTCCTCAATTACGACCTGCTCGCCCGCCGCTGGGTGCCCTACAGCTATGTCTATCCGTTCGCGGAGGGGCTGGCCGGAGTGCTGATGACCGCGGGGGTGCTGACCTGGCTCTCGGTTCCGGTCGCGCTCTTCATCGGCACGGTCGGCGCCGTCTCGGTGTTCAAGGCCGTCTATGTAGACCGGCGCGAGCTCAGATGCGCCTGCGTCGGCGGCTCGAGCAACGTGCCCCTCGGCTTCGTCTCGCTGACCGAGAATCTGATGATGATCGCGATGGCGGTGTGGATGGGCCTCGCCGCCGCCGGCCACGGCTGAGGACCGAAATCGGGGCTTGACCATAAATCTACATAGGTAGATATAATTGCGGATGCCCCGCAAGCGCGCCCTGTCCGGACATGCCCGCGCCCTCCTGGCGGCGCTGGCGTCGGCCGGACCGCGCTGGAGCTACGGCTACGAACTGTCGTCGCTGACCGCGATCCGCTCGGGAACGCTTTATCCGCTGCTCATCCGGCTGGAGGCCCAGGGCTATCTCGAGGCCGAGTGGCAGCCGCCCGCCGGGGCGGGCCGGCCTCCGCGCCACGCCTATCGGCTGACCGCCGCCGGCCGGCTCCTCGCCCGGGCGGAAGCGGCCGGGCCCGACCGCCAAGTCGCGGCCTCGGGCCGGCGGGCGGGGGAGGCGGCGTCGTGAGCCGCCCCGCCCGCCTTCTCGCGGTCCGCCTGATGTCGGCCGCATCGCGCCTGCTCCCCGCCCGCCTTTCGGACTGGTCGCGGGCGATGGCGAACGAGCTTGCGGCCATAGCCGACGACCGCTCCGCCTTGCTCTTCGCCCTGGGCTGCCTCCGCGCCGCGCTGTCGATGGCGATCGCGGAGAGGTTCCGGAGCGCCCTCTACCAACTTCCAACCCGGAGCCTCGCCGCCATGAACAGCCTTTCGACCCGGCCCCGCCTGCTCGGCCTTCTTTGCGGCGTTCTCGCCGTCGGGGTGGGGCTGGCCTATCTGGAGGCGGCCGGGGCGCCGTCCCGCCATCTCCTCGTCAATTTCGCCGCCCTCGTGCTCGGAGCGACGGCCTGGCTCGCGCTCGGGCGGACGGCGGGCTCGCGCCTCGCCGGCGCCGGAGTCGCCATTCTCGCTTTGTCGGTCCCCCTGCTCCTGACCGCCAGGTTCGGACTCGTCGCCGACGGCGCTTCGCGCTGGGTCGCCGTCGGTCCGCTGACCGTCCAGGTCAGCCTCATCCTGCTGCCCGCGATGATAATCCTCTACGCCCGGCGGCCGGATCCGATCGGGACCGCCGGAATCGCCGCCGCCGCCTTCGCTCTGGCGATCCAGCCCGACCGGGCGATGGCGGGCGCTCTGGCGGCGGCGCTCGTCGCCGTCGCTCTCGAGAGCCGGGGACGCCTGCCGCTCCTCGCCTCGGCCGCATCGGTCCTCGCCTTCGCCTGGACCCTGGTCGCGCCCGACACGCTCGCCGCCACCGCCTATGTCGACAGCGTGCTCTACACCGCCTTCGCCGTCCATCCGCTCGCCGGAGCCGCGGTCGTGGCCGGCGCCGCCGCCCTGATCGTTCCGGCCGTGATCGGCCTTGGCAGGGGCATGAATGACCGGCCGGCGCTGCTGGCATTCGGCGCCTGCTGGTCGGCCGTGCTGGCGGCTGCGGCGCTCGGCAATTACCCGACGCCGCTGGTCGGTTATGGCGGAAGCGCCGTGCTCGGCTATCTGTTCAGCGTCGCTTTGCTCCCGGCCGCCGCCCGCGAGGCCGACGCCCGAGCCCCGGCGGCGCCCGTGGCCGCCGTCCGCGACCCGGATCCGGCCCCGCCGGAGCTTCGCGCCGCCCGCCCGGCCTAGGCGGCGCTTGCCACCCCACCCCTCCGCGCGCCAAAGCGTCAGCGACGATGGCCGCGAATCCGCCCCCCGATCCCGAAGAGAATGTCACCCGGAGCGAGGTCGCGCGCGGCGCCGGCCTCGCCGGCCTGTCGCGGGCGACGGCGCTGATCGACGCGGTCGCCCAGCCGCTCTACATCGGCCTCTACGGACTGCCCGCCTACGGCCTCTACGTCGCGCTGTGGGCGTCGATCAACTTCCTCGAGAATCTCGTCGACCTGTCGCTGACCAGCGCCCTCCAGCGCATCGTCCCGACCGAGGATGACGAGACCGCCCACGGCGCGGTCAAGGCCGCCTTCCTGATCACCGTCCTCCCCGCCGCCCTCATCGCCCTCCTCGTCACCCTCAACGCCGAGTGGGTCGCCTCCTTCTTCTCCGCCGCGGTCGAGGACAAAGCGGGGCTGCCCACCGCCGTCGCCTTGTTCGCCTGGGGCCTGCCGCTGTGGACCTTCATCGAGATCGCCACCTCCGCCGCCCGCGCCCGCCGCGCTTTCGGGCCCGAGATCCGCCTCCGCCTCTTCTGGGAGCAGATCGCCCGCATCCTGTTCGCTTTGGGCTTCTTCGCGCTCGGCGCCGGAAGCCTCGGCCTCGTCCTCGCCCACCTCTCCTCGCTGGCCCTGACCGCGATGCTCTGCGTCCCTTTGCTCGGCCGCTATTACGACTTGAGGCGCCTCGTCCGCGCGCCGATCCCGAGGGCCGACGTCCGCCTCCTCGTCGCCACCGGCCTCGCCCTGCTTCCCGCCAACGCCGCCCGACGCCTCCTCACCGACGCCCCCGCCTTCATCCTCAACTTCCTCCTCCCCGGAAAGGCGGGCGCGGTCGCCAGCGGCCTGTTCGAGATCGCCCGCAAGATCGCCACGCTTCCGCTCGCCGTCCGCCAGGCCTTCCAGTACGTCATGGCCCCGGTCGCCGCCCACCAGGCCCGCGCCGACCGCGCCCGGATCGCCCCCCTCTACCGCTTCGCCAGCCGGGTCTCGACCGCCCTCGTCGTGCCCCTCGCCGGCCTCCTCGCCTTCACCGGCCGCGACATCCTCTCGGTCTTCCGGCCCGAGGTGATGGAGGCTCTGCCCCTCCTCTACATCCTCGTCGCCGCCCGAGCCGCCGAGGCGATCGTCGGCCCCGCCACCCCGATCGTCGAGATGACCGGCCACCGCATCCTGCCGCTCGTCAACAGCTTCGTCGGGGTCGCGATCTGGGCGGCGCTCAGCCTCCTCCTCGTGCCCCGCTACGGAGCCGCGGGGATGGCGGTCGCGGTCGGCGCCGCCACCGTCGCCATCGCCTACGCCGCCACGCTCGAGCTGAGGCTCGCCGAGGGCATGAGCCCGTTCGACCGCAAGCTCTTCTGGGGCCTGTTCGTCGCCCTCGCCGGGGTCGCCCTGATGGGCGGAGCGGCCTGGCTGACCCACGGCCCGGCGCGCTTCGCCTCGGTCCTCTCGCTCTGGGCGCTGGCGAGCTGGTGCGCGCTCCGCTTCGGCCTCGTCCGCGGCGACCGCGAGGCGCTCGGCGGCCTCGCCCGCACCCTCCGCCTGGTCTGAGCTCCCGCCCGGGGGATGACACATCCCCGCCGAGGCCCTAAAAGCGCCGCATTGCCTGTCCAGTCAGCGGACCCATATTGAGGGATGGCGCGTAGTTGCGCGCGAAGTGCGTTTATCGAGGGTGTTACAGTGAAGCCTGCATTGACCATCCGCCCGAGCTTCTGGCGGCGTGAGCATCATCTCGACCGGATGACGTTCCGGGAGCTCGTCGTCGCCTATTTCACCTATCCGGCGATCATCGTCTATCTGGCGCTGGCCGCGGCCGCCGTGGCCGTCTTCGCGATTCGCCCGGCCCCGCTCGCCCCCACCGTCGCCGCGATCGCCGCCGCGACCCTCATCTACCCTTTGGTCTGGTATTTGCTCCACCGCTGGGTGCTTCACAGCAAGTGGATGTGGAAGTCGAAGCTGCTCGCGCCGACCTGGAAGCGCATCCATTACGACCACCACCAGGATCCCAACCATCTCGAGGTCCTGTTCGGAGCCCTCCACACCACCCTCCCGACCATCGCCCTGGGAGTGATCCCGATCGGCTGGGCGCTCGGCGCTTTGCTCGCCCCCGGCGACCCCGACGCCCCCTTGGGCGCCGCCGCCGCCGCCTTCGCCACCGGCCTCGTCACCACCTGCTTCTACGAGTTCGTCCACTGCATCCAGCACCTCGCCTACAAGCCCAAGCGCAAGTGGCTCGCGGAGATGAAGAAGCGCCACATGGCCCACCATTTCCACGACGAGAACGGCAATTACGGGATCACCTCCTTCCTGTGGGACAAGGTCTTCGGGACCTTCTACGACCGGCCGGAGCGGCCGGCGAAGAGCCCGACGGTGTTCAATCTGGGGTACACGGAAGAGGTAGCCGAGCGCTATCCGTGGGTGTCGGAGCTGAGCGGGGGCGTCGCGACGGGACATCCGCGGGAGCGGATCAAGGGGTGACGCGAACTACTATACTTCGGCAGAGAGAAAAGTGGGATAAAAACGGTGGTATTTCTTATAGTTGGTGAGAAAACCCTCAACCTCGGTCACCGCTTCAAGATCAAACCCTAGCGCTTCTTCCATTTCTGCGGGAGACAGTCGGAGTATCGCACGCTCGATTGTAACCTACGC
>DASQJV010000160.1:0-8355 GCA_035630855.1 Allosphingosinicella sp.
ACACTCCCGTTGGATACTTACTACGCAGGTCCCGCTGATTTTGCCAGAATGCTTCCCGGCTGGCCCGGACGGGAACTCAGCGCGCGATGATCCGGATCGGACCGGAGGCGGGACGCCCATCTCGGCGAGCCGGATCGGCAGGTCGCGGTAGCTCTTGATGCCCTGGCGGAAGATGAGGATGTGGGCCGGGCAGTTCATCGGCTTGAGCGCCATCCAGTCGCCCTCGCCCGAGATGATCGGCCCCTCCTCCTCGGTATTGGGCACCTCGTCGGGGATGACGAACATGTTCTCGCGATACTTGCCCCAGTGGCCGGACTGCTCCCACTGGCGGGCGTCCATCACCTGCGGGGTCTTCACCTCCTCGTAGCCGGCGGCATCGAGCCGCCGGCGCAGATAGGCCTCGAGCGCCCGCCACACCACGAAGCCCTTCGGATGCCAGAAGACCGAGCCGTGCGCCTCGGCCTGGAGGTGGAACAGGTCCATGTCCTGGCCGATCCGGCGGTGGTCGCGCTTGGCCGCCTCCTCGAGCCTCGTCAGGTGGGTCTCGAGCTGCTTCTTGTTGAGCCAGCCGGTGCCGTAGATTCGCGACAGCATCGCGTTCTTCTGGTCGCCCCGCCAATAGGCGCCGGAGACCCGGGTCAGCTTGAACGCCTGCGGGTCGACCTTGCCGGTCGAGGCGAGATGCGGGCCCCGGCACAGGTCGATCCAGCCGCCCGACCGGTACATGGTGATGGTCTCGTTCTCGGGCAGCTCCATCACCCATTCGGCCTTGAACGTCTCGCCCTGGTCAAGGAACAGCCTGCGCACGTCCTCGCGGGTCCAGACCTCGCGAACCAAAGGCTCGTCGCGGGCGATGATCCGCCGCATCTCCTCCTCGATCGCCGGCAAATCCTCCTCGGTGAACGGCCCGCGCTCCGGAGCCGGGGCGAAATCGTAATAGAAGCCGTCGTCGGTCGCCGGGCCGAAGGTGATCTGGGTGCCGGGGAAGAGGTTCTGGACCGCCTCGGCGAGGATGTGGGCGTAATCGTGGCGGACCAGCTCGAGCGCATCCGATTCGTCGCGGGCGGTGATCAGCGCCAGCTCGGAATCGCCCTCGAGCGGTCGGCCGAGGTCGCGCACCTCGCCGTTGACCCGGGCGGCGAGCGCCGCCTTGGCCAGCCCCGGCCCGATCGCCGCGGCGATGTCGGCGGGGGTGGTCCCCGGAGCGACCTCGCGCACCGAGCCGTCGGGAAGCCTGATCTTGAAATGCTGCGTCATGACCGGGCGCATGTAGCGGCAGGCTCGCGCCATCTCCAGCCCCCGCAACAACTCGCAGCCGAAACGAATTCATGCTATCTGCGGCTTCGCTCCGGATATTGGAGCTAAGGCTGAAAAAGGGGGAATATATGAGAAAGTTCGTTGCCGCGACCGTCTCGGCCGCCCTTTGTCTTGCGTCCGTCGCGCCCGCCGCGGCTCAGAATTACCGAGCGGAGGGCTTCGCCGGTCCGCGCGGGGTCAACGCCACGCTCAACATGCGAATCCCGCTCGGCAAGTCGGCCGCGGCGAGGGCGAAGCCGAGCTACGGCCTCACCTTCGGCATGGGCAAGACGGTCGGAGCCGGCCTGGACGGCCGGGAGATGACCCGCCAGCTCACCCTCGGCGACATCCGCTTCAACGACCGGGGCAAGCTCAGCAAGGCCCAGCTGGCGAGCTTCGACCTCGCCAATCTCGACCAGGACAGGCGGATGAACCTGACCGGCGGCGACAACACTTTGTGGATCGTCGTCGGCCTGGTCGCCGCCGGAGTCGCGGTGTGCCTGCTCGCCGACTGCTTCGAAGGCGACGACGACGATTCGTCCAACTAGGGGCAAGGGCCGGCGAATTGCCGGCCCTGCTTCGTTTGTGACGGCGGCGCGGTCGCTCTAGAAGGCCGCGAATGGACGCGCTCGACTATCTGACCCGGGGCGGACGCCGCCTCGCCCGGCGTCACCGCAAGGGCCGGGAGCCCACTCTCGTCTTCCTGCCCGGCTACCGGTCGGACATGGAGGGCGCCAAGGCGACCGCCCTCGATTCGTGGGCGGCCGACGAGGGGCGGGCGATGCTCCGCTTCGACTATTCCGGCTGCGGTCTCAGCGACGGCGAGTTCGAGGCCCAGACCCTCGCCGGCTGGCGCGACGACGCGCTCGCCATGATCGACGGCATCGAGGGGCCGCTGGTCCTCATCGGCTCGTCGATGGGCGGCTGGCTGATGCTGCTCTGCGCGCTCGCCCGCCCGGAGCGGGTCCGGGCCCTGGTCGGGATCGCCGCCGCCCCCGATTTCACCGACTGGGGCTTCGACGAGGCGCAAAAGGCCGTCCTCCGCGAATCCGGCCGGCTCGAGGAGCCGTCCCCCTACGGCGAGGAGCCCAACGTCACCACCCGCGCCTTCTGGGAGAGCGGCGAGGCGTGCCGGCTGCTCGGCGGCGAGATCGCCATCCCCTGCCCGGTGCGCCTGCTCCACGGCCTCGACGACGAGGACGTGCCCTGGCGGATCTCGCTTCGGCTGATCGAGCGGCTGGCCTCACCGAACGCCCGCATCACCCTGATCAAGGGCGGCGACCACCGCCTCTCCCGCCCGTCCGACCTCCAGGCCCTCATCGCGGCGGTGGCCGAGCTGGCGCCTGACAAGGACGCTTGACAGGACAGGCAGCGTCTCTGTAAAGATCCCTTGACTAACACTCAAGGAGCCTTGACATGATGGATCGCAGCCCGGCCATGCGGCGCTACAACGCCCGGGTGATCGGCCTCAGCCTCGCTTATGCGGGCGCGCTGTTCGGAGTGACCTTCCTATTCCGCGATTCCGGCCTGTCCGGGCCGGCCGCCTGGGCGCTCGCCCTCCTCCCGGCCCTGCCGCTGGTCGGAATCTTCATCGCCATGGGCCGCTACCTGGTCGAGGAAGGCGACGAATATCTTCGGGCGGTCGAGACCCGCAAGTCGCTGGTCGCGACCGGGTTCATGCTGATCGTCACCACCTGCTGGGGCTTCCTGCAATCGTTCGGGCAGGTCCCGCACGTCGACATGTACTGGGCGGCGATCGTCTGGTTCGCCGGACTCGGACTCGGCAGCTGCGTCGGCCGGCTGGCGCGATGAAGAACCGATTGAAGGTGCTCCGCGCCGAGCGCGACTGGAGCCAGGGCGACCTCGCCGACCGGCTCCAGGTCTCGCGCCAGAGCGTCAACGCGATCGAGACCGGCCGCTACGACCCCAGCCTCCCGCTCGCCTTCCGGATCGCGAAGCTGTTCGGGCTTCCGGTCGAGGCGATCTTCGAGGCCGACTGACCGCATTGTTCACCCGCCATGCAGCCGAAGCTGTGCTAAGGCCCGGCCATGATCTCCCTCCTGCTCGCTCTCGCCGCCCAGGCCGCCGGCCCGGTCGACACGCCCGCCAACCGCAATCGCGCCTGCCTCGCCCTCGTCCGCAAGGAACCGGCCCGGGCCGCCGGCCAGGCCCAGGCCTGGCTTAGATCGGGCGGCGGGCTGATGGCGGCGCAATGCCTCGGCCTCGCTCTGTCGGCGCAGGAGAAATGGGCGGAAGCGGCCGCGGCCTTCGAGGCCGCGGCGAAGGAGGCGGAGACCCGCCAGGACGCCCGCCGCGGCGACCTCTGGGTCGAGGCCGGCAACGCCCGGCTCGCCGCCGGCGACCCGGCCTCGGCGCGCAGGGCGTTCGACGCGGCGCTCGCGACCCGGCTGCTCGCGCCCCAGCTCGAAGGCGAGGTCCAGCTCGACCTCGGCCGGGCGGCGGTCGCCCTCGACGATCCGGCCGGCGCCCGGGCCCATATCGACAAGGGCCTCGCCCTCGTCCCCAAGGACGCCTTCGGCTGGTATCTGTCCGCCGCGCTCGCCCGCCGGCAGAACGACCTGGCGCTGGCCAGGGAGCATATCGCCAAGGCGGTCTCACTCGCGCCCGACGACGCTCCGATCCTGCTCGAGGCCGGCAACATCGCCGGCCTCTCCGGCGAGAAGGACGCCGCCCTCGGCCTCTACGCCCGCGCCGTCCGCACCGCCCCGGGCTCGGACGCGGCCAAGGCCGCCCAGGCCGCCATCGCCGCCAACGAGGCGAAGTAACGTTCGGGCTGAGCTTGTCGAAGCCCTCTCCTTTCGCCTTTCAAGACAGGAAGTAAGGCCCTTCGACAGGCTCAGGGCGAACGGGATCGGGCGATTCGACCTGATCCCTCACCGCTCTAGCGCCGCTTCGAGGCCAGCCCGGCGGCCTTGATCCCCGCCTCCGCGCAGGCGGCGTCGTCGGCCGGGGCCTCGCCCGACACGCCCGCCGCTCCGATCAGGATCCTGCCGTCGGCGGAGAAGACCGGCACTCCGCCGGCCACCGTGACCACGCCCGGCGCCCGGGCGAAACCCGGGGTGGCTTTCGCCGCCTCCTCCATCCCCGCGGTCGCGAAGCCCCAGGCGGCCACCGCCTTCGCTTTCTCGAGCGCGAAATCCATGATCCCAGAGCGGTTGCCGTCCATCCTCAGCGCCGCGACCAGATGTCCGCCCGAATCGACGACGGCGACGGCGTGGCTCTGCCGCCTGCCCGCCGAATGGGCCCGGCAGCCGTCGACGATCGCCTCGGCCAGAGCCGCGGTCATCGCCGGCGCCGGCGGCTGGGCCGAGCCAGGCGAAGCCGCGGCGAAGGCGAAAGCGAGGAGGGGTAGGGGCCTCATCGCCTCAGCCTATGTCAGCGCGGGTGCGACGCCAAGTCCTTCACTGGGCCCGCCCCGCGCGGTAGGAAGCGGCGATGAAGTACCTCCACACCATGATCCGGGTCTCCGATCCCGGGGAGACCCTCCGCTTCTTCGAGCTTCTCGGCCTCAGGGAGCTCAGGCGGTTCGACAACGAGGCCGGCCGCTTCACCCTGATCTTCCTCGCCGCGCCCGGCGACGAGGAGGCGCAGGTCGAGCTCACCCACAATTGGGACGAGCAGGGCTATTCGGAGGGCCGCAACTTCGGCCACCTCGCCTACCGCGTCGACAATATCTACGAGAGCTGCCGCCGCCTCCGGGAAGGCGGAGTGACGATCAACCGCCCGCCCCGCGACGGCCGAATGGCCTTCGTCCGAAGCCCCGATAACATCTCGATCGAATTGCTCCAGGCCGGCGAGGCGCTTCCCCCGGCGGAGCCCTGGGCGTCGATGCCGAACACGGGCCACTGGTAGGATGGCGCGCTGGGCCGACGAGCGCTTCGTCGCCCTGCTCGGCAGCCGGCACCCGATCCTGCTCGCGCCGATGGCCGGCGCCGGCGGAGTCGACCTCGCCGCCGGAGCGATCGAGGGCGGAGCCGTCGGCGCCCTGCCCTGCGCGATGCTCACCCCCGGCGAAGCCGACGCCCAGGCCGCCGAGCTTCGCGCCCGGGCGGCGGGTCCGGTCAACCTCAACTTCTTCTGCCACGCCATGCCTTCCGGAGCGGACGAACGTGCCTGGCGAACGCTCCTGGCGCCTTTCTACGAGGATTACGGCGCCGCCGCCGGGGATGAGTCGGGGCCGGTGCGCCGGCCGTTCGACGCCGCCATGTGCGAGGTGGTCGAGACGGTCCGGCCGGAGCTGGTCAGCTTCCATTTCGGCCTGCCGGAGGAGGCGCTGCTCGACCGCGTCCGGATCGCCGGCGCGAAGATCGTCGCCACCGCCACCAGCGTCGCGGAGGCGCGCTGGCTGGCGGAGCGGGGCGTCGACGCGATCGTCGCCCAGGGCTGGGAGGCCGGCGGCCATTCCGGCCGCTTCCTCGGCGGCCGCCCGGACGAGCGGATGGGGCTGCTGGCCTTGCTGCCCCAGATCGTCGACTCGGTCGGACTGCCCGTCATCGCCGCCGGCGGGATCGCCGACGGGCGCGGGATCGCCGCCGCCTTCGCGCTGGGCGCCGCCGCGGTCCAGCTCGGCACCGCCTATCTCCACTGCCCCGAGAGCCTGATAACGGCCGGCCACCGCTCGGCCCTGGCCTCGGAAGCGGCGGAGCGCAGCGTCTTCACCAACCTGTTCAGCGGCGGCCTCGCCCGCGGGCTGTGGACCGCGCCGATGGAGGCGCTCGGGCCGGTCCGGGACGAGGCGCCGCCTTACCCGCTGGCGACTGCGGCGCTGGCTCCCCTGGCGAATGCGGCGGCGGAGCGCGGCGAGTCGGGTTTCCGGCCGATGTGGGCCGGGCAGTCGGCGAGGCTGGGCCGGGCGCTTCCGGCCCGCGAGCTGACCGAAAGGCTGGCCGGCGACGCGCTGGCGCGGATCGCCGGCAGGGACTAGGCTCTCGCCATGCTCGAGATCGTCCCCGTCCCCGTCCTTTCGGACAATTACGTCTGGCTGGTCCACGATCCGGACTCGGACGAAACGGTCGCGGTCGATCCGTCGGTCGCCGAGCCGGTGCTGGCCGCCGCGGCGGCGCGCGGCTGGCGGATCACGCAGGTCTGGAACACCCATTGGCATCCCGACCATACCGGCGGCAACGACTCGATCCGCGATTCGACCGGCTGCGCGATCACCGGCCCGGCCGAGGCCGAGCGGGTGTCGCGGATGGACCGAATCGTCGCCGGCGGCGACCGGGCGCGGATCGGCGCGATCGAGGCCGAGCTGATCGACATCCCGGCCCACACCGCCGGCCACGTCGCCTTCCACCTGCCGGCCGCGGCGGTCGCCTTCACCGGCGACACCTTGTTCGCGATGGGCTGCGGCAAGCTGTTCGAGGGCGATGCCGGGCAGATGTACGACAATCTGCGGCGGCTCGCCGCTCTGCCGCCGGAGACCCTTGTCTATTGCGGCCACGAATATACGCTCGCCAACGGCCTGTTCGCGCTGACCGTCGAGCCGGACAATGAAGCGCTCGTCCGCCGGGTCGAAGAGGTAAGGTCGGCCCGCGAGCGCGGCGAGGTGACTCTGCCGACGACGATCGCCCTCGAGCTCGCGACCAACCCGTTCATGCGCGCTTCCTCGGCCGGGGAGCTCGCCGAGCGCCGGCGGGCCAAGGATAATTTCCGGGGCTGAGGGAGCGCATGAGGAGCCGGGGCGTTTCCGGACCAAGGAGGTCAGGGATGAGAAACCTTCTCTTGCTCGCATCGGCCTGCCTCGCGGCGGGCTGCACCACCGGCGACACCGGCGACCGCGCCGACATGGAGGCGGAGGACGAGGCCAGCCTCGCCTTCCAGCTGCGCGGCTACGAACCGGCCGGACCGCCGGTCCAGTGCGTCAACACGCGCGACCTCCAGGGCAATCGCTCCGCCGGCGAGAGCGCCATCGTCTTCTCCGGGGTCGGAGGCCGGAAATGGGTCAACCGGCCCCCCGCGGGCTGCCCCGACCTCGGCTCCCACCGGGCGCTCCACACCAGGACCGCCGGAACCCGGCTCTGCCGCGGCGACATCGCCACCGTCTTCGACCCGGTCGCCCGGATCGAATATGGCGGCTGCGGCCTCGGCGACTTCGAGCCCTACCGGCGGGTACGGCGCGCTCCCAACACCGGCTGGCACCCGAGCGGGTAAGGGCTATTTCCTGTACAGCGCGTCCAGCCGCTCGCCATAGGCGGCACGGATGACGTGGCGGCGGATCTTGATCGACGGGGTGAGCTGCTCGTTCTCGGTCGAGAAAGGCGCGTCGGCGAGGATGAAACGCCTCACCTTCTCGATCACCGACAGGTCCGAATTGACCCGATCGACCGCCGCCGACAGCGCCCTCAGATAGTCCGGATCCTCGCGAAGGGCGGCCGGGTCCCGAGCCTTGCCCGCCGCCTTCGCCCAATCCGCCGTCCATTCCGGATCGGGGACCAGGACCCCGACCAGATAGGGGCGGCGGTCGCCGACCACCATCGCCTGCAATATCTCGGGCTGGAGGGTCAGCATGCCCTCGACCTTCTGAGGCGAGACGTTGTCGCCCTTGTCGTTGACGATCAAATCCTTCTTGCGGTCGGTGATGACGATCCGGCCCTTGTCGTCGATATGGCCGACGTCGCCGGTATGGAGCCAGCCGTCCCTGATCGCATTCTCGGTCTGCGCCGGGTTGCGCCAATAGCCCTTCATGACGAGCTCGCCGCGGACCAGTATCTCGCCGTCCTCCGCGATCCGAACTTCGGTGTTCTTGAGCGGCGGCCCGACCGTGTCCATCTTGATCCCCGCCTTCGGGCGGTTGCAGCTGATCACCGGCGCCGCCTCGGTCTGGCCGTAACCCTGGAGGAGGGTGAGCCCGAGCGAGTGGAAGAAGATTCCGACGTCCGGATTGAGCGGTGCCCCGCCCGAGACCATCGCCTTGACCCGGCCGCCGAAGCGGGCGCTGATCCTGGGTCGGAACAGCCGGTCCAGCACCAAGTCCATCGGCCGGTCCCACAGGCTCTTCGAGCCCGAATAATCCCTGGCGCCGATCTCGAGCGCCCGTTT
>DASQJV010000161.1:0-2041 GCA_035630855.1 Allosphingosinicella sp.
GCGTTGATCTCGCGCATCAGCGCCGCCGGCCCGCCGCCGAAGCGGCCGCCCCACATCAGGTTGCTGCTGGGTTTATCCTCGGCGACGGCTTTTCTCCCTTGGGGTCGCGATAGCGCCTCATCCTCCCCATGCAAAGCATGGGGAGGGGGACCACCCGAAGGGTGGTGGAGGGGTAATTGCCGAGGCTTCTGCCAGCTACCCCTCCACCAGGCTCCGCCTGGTCCCCCTCCCCATCTCACGATGGGGAGGATCACGAGCCGGCGTCCTTCAGATTCTCCGGCCCGAAGCCCTTGGGCAGCAACTCGAAAATCCGGGTCGTCTCAACCGCCTCCCCGCCGCCGTTGGCGCAGAGTATCTCGATGTCCGCACCCGACAGGCACGCCGCCTCGTAGATCGCCTGCCGGCACCCGCCGCAGGGCGTGCAGACCATCTCCCCCGCCAATGCCCCGTTTTCGACATGCCCCCCCGCCACCGCGATCCGCTTGATCCTGCCCAAACCGAAGGCCTGCTGCGCCGCGGTCAGCGCCGCGATCTCGGCGCAGACTCCGAGGCGGTAGCAGGCATTCTCCATGTTCGCTCCGACGGCGATCTCGCCGTCCGCCGATTCGATCGCGCAGCCGACGCTGAAGCGGCTGTACGGGGCGTAGGCGCCGAGCGCTGCGGCTCGGGCGCGCTCGACGAGGGGATCGGGGCTCTGGGTCATGGGGGACACCCATAAAGCCATTGGCGATTCGCGCCAGAGCATGCCACGAGCCTCCCGAATCTGACGGGGAGATCGGAATGACGAGAATGAGGTCGGCGACGGCGGCGTTGCTGCTGGCGCTCGGAGGCTGCGCGACCACCGAAGGCACGGCGACCGGACCGGTCGAGGTCAAGCTGATCGCCATCAACGATTTCCACGGCAATCTCGAGCCGCCCAAGTCGACGATCGACCATCCCGCCCCGGGTCCGCAAGCCGTCCGGGTCCCCGCCGGCGGCGCCGCCTATCTCGCCTCGGCGATCCAGGGTCTTCGCGCCCGCAACCCCAACAATCTCGTCGTCTCGGCGGGCGACATGATCGGCGCCTCGCCTTTGGTCTCGGCCCTGTTCCTCGACGAGCCGACCATCCACGCGATGAACCTCATCCGGATCGACTATAACGCCGTCGGCAACCACGAGTTCGACCGCGGCCAGGCCGAGCTGCTTCGGATGCAGAAAGGCGGGTGCGAGAAGAACACGGTGCGCCAGCCCTGCGCGGTCGAGCCTTTCGGCGGCGCCCGCTTCCAATTCCTCGCCGCCAACGTCGTCCGGCAGGACGGCTCCACCCTCTTCCCCGGCTATGCGATCCGGAGCTTCGGCAAGGGCCGCCGCCAGGTGAAGGTGGCCGTCATCGGAATGACCCTGAAGGACACTCCGACGGTGGTGACTCCCGCCGGTGTCGCCGGCCTCAGCTTCCGCGACGAGGCGGACACGGTGAACGCGCTCGTGCCCCGGCTGAAGGCGGAAGGCGCCGATGCGATCGTGGTCGTCGTCCACCAGGGCGTCTATTCGAAGCTCGGCTATAACGACCGGAGCTGCGGAACCATCGAGGGGGACCTTCTGCCGGTGCTCGACCGGCTCGATCCGGCCGTGGATGTGGTCGTCTCGGGCCACACCCACCATGCCTATGTCTGCGACTACGGCCGGATCAATCCGGCCAGGCCGATCCTTCTCACCAGCGGCGCGAGCTACGGCCGGCTCGTCACCGACATCGATCTCACCATCGATCCCGTCGCCGGCAGGGTGATCGCCAAGCAGGCGCGGAACATCGTCGTCCAGAGCGAGGCCTTCACCGGCTCGCGGGGAGAGACGCCCCTGACCGACGCCGTCCCCCGCTACGCGCCCGAGCCCGCGGTCGCGGCCTTGATCGACCGCTATGCGAAGGCCGCCGAACCGATCGCCGCGCGTCCCGTCGGCCGCCTCGCCGGGCCGGCCCTGAAGACGGCCAACGAGCATGGCGAGCATGTGCTCGGCAACCTCATCGCCGACGCTCAGCTGGCGGCGACCAAAGGTCCTGCCAATG
>DASQJV010000162.1:0-2713 GCA_035630855.1 Allosphingosinicella sp.
CCCGGCGATCAAGCGCTACGGCGGAGTGGCGATACGCTGCGGCGACGGGATCATCGCCGAGATAAAGGACGTCCCGGTCCCGCCCCGCCATGAGCGCGAGAACCCCTATTCGTGGTGATCCCGTCGCCGGGATGAAGCTCAGCCGAGCGAGGCGGCGAGGGCCGGACGGAGCACCAGCGCGATCCCGGCGACGCTGACCAGGAAGGCCAGGGTCCTGACCACCGGCACTCCGAAGGCGTAGAGCGGCAGATAGACGATCCGCGCGCCCAGCCACAGCCAGGCGCCCAGCGCCGTCCAGCGATCCTCGAGCCCGGCGACGCTGACGATCAGGACCGCGGCGATGAAGATCGGGAAAGTTTCGAAGAAATTGGCCTGCGCCCGGGCGAGCCGGCCGACGATCGGCTCGGGCGGCGCCAATTCCTCGTCGCGGGCGCCGATATTCCATTTCGTCCCATATTGCCGGGTCTTGAAGCGCACCGCGGCGAAGATGTGGACGAGGGCGAGGATGCAGCCCCAGGCGAGGATTTCGAGCTCGGTGGTCATCTCTGGAGGGTGACAAAAAGCGCGGCCCTTGCCAAGGTGCGCCATGCCCAGCCCCCGCCTCGCCGCCGTCGCCGAGCCCGAGCTCAGCCTTCCGGGCTGGATCTATCGCGACCGCGAGTATTTCGACGTGGAGATGGAGCGGGTCATCCGCCCGTCGTGGCAGGTGGTCTGCCACTCGAACGAGATCCCGTCGCCGGGCGACTGGCGGACGCTCGACTATCTCGGCGAGAGCATCGTCGTCATTCGCGGCGACGACGGCGCCGTCCGCGCCTTCTCCAACGTATGCCGCCATCGCGGCTCGCGGGTGGTGAGCGGAGCGTCGGGCTGCTCCAGGCGGCTGACCTGCCCCTATCATGCCTGGACCTATGCGCTCGACGGCCGGCTGATCGGGGTTCCGCGCAAGAGCGACTATCCGGGCCTGGAGCCATCGAAGCTCGGCCTCGTCCCGATCGAGCTGGAGACGTGGCGCGGCTTCCTCTTCGTCCGGCTCGAGGCCGGCGGTCCGGCCGTGGCCGAGATGATGGCGCCGCACGACTCCGAGATCGCGCCCTATCGGTTCGAGGCGCTTGAGGCGCTCGGCCGGGTGACGCTGCGGCCGCGGCAGGTCAACTGGAAGAACGTCGCCGACAATTATTCGGACGGCCTCCACATCGCCGTCGCCCATCCCGGCCTGACCCGTCTGTTCGGGCGCGGCTATGCCATCTCGGCCGGCGAGCATGTCGACCGGATGGCCGGCGACCTGATCGAGCGGCCCTCCGCCAACCCGTCCGAGCGCGCCTATCAGCGCTACCTCCCGGACGTGCCGCATCTGCCGCCCGAGCTCCGGCGGCGCTGGCTCTATTTCAAGCTCTGGCCGAATGTCGCCTTCGACATCTATCCCGACCAGGTCGACTTCATGCAGTTCCTTCCGGTCTCGCCGACCGAGACGGTGATCCGCGAGATCAGCTACGCCCTCCCCGACGGGCGGCGCGAGATGAAGGCGGCGCGCTATCTCAACTGGCGGATCAACCGCCGGGTCAACGCCGAGGACACGGCCCTGATCGCGGGCGTCCAGCAGGGCATGGCCTCCCGGAGCTACACGCCGGGTCCGCTGGGGGAGAGCGAGGTGTGCCTGCGAAGCTTCGCGCGAAAGCTCAGGAGGCTGATCCCGGAGGCCAATCTGCACCAGCCGCCGAAGGCGGGGTGGAGCCGAGCCTGAATGCTTCCCGGCGAAGGCCGGGACCCAGTCGCGGCACTGACTGGGCCCCGGCCTTCGCCGGGGAACAGCCCCTAAGCCTCCGCGAGTGCCCCCGACATCCTCAGCACGAGCTCGCGCACCGGCGCGGCGACGGCGGAGGGAAGGATGGGCTCGACCTCTGCCCTCGCGCCGCGATAGCCGGCGCCAACCCGGACGAGCTCCATCGACCAGTCGGGAAAGGAGCGCCGCTCAACCTGCCGCTCGTCGCGTATCTCGAAGGCGGAATGGCGCGAATCCATCCGGAGCCGCTCGACCAGATTGTCGATCGCGTCCTCGGCCCCCTCGACGATCTGAAGGAAGCGGGAGCCGTCGAAGAGGAGAAGGCCGGAAATGCCGTCGAGGGCGTTGAGGTGCCGCGCCGTCTGATGGATGTCGGCCAGATCCTCGTCGGTCAGGTCGAGCCGGGCCCGGCTCGTGTAGGTCAAGGCCTTCAGACGCAGGGCTATTCTCCTCGCCGGGCAATCTCATAAGCCGCGGAGTGACGCAACGGCGTTCCTGTCACATCTGCTCAGGAAGATGCGTCGTCTGACCCCAAAATCGAAATTTTCGCCAGCCACCGCCCGCGAAACGCTTAGCCGTTTCTAGCGTGCTAGTTGCAGCATTGGCTATTGCCTTTACTTTGAAAGCAGGGCCAGCATGAGTGCCCTGCACGGCGCGAGATCATTCATGGACGCTGCAATTCGTCGAGCCATCTCCAACGTGGTCGACCACGGCGACACAGACATATTTCCGTTCCCGATTGAAAATCGCATAATTAAGGATCGCATCGATGACGTGCATGCCTTGGCAATGCGGATCGAGGCGAACTTTGATCAGTATCTTTTGAACTCCCCGCCGGCGAACCACGGGGCGCTAGCCCCAGCCGGTTACACGGGGTTTAGGTGGGCTACGCAACTCGATCCCATCTGGAATCTGTATTTTTTAGCCATGGTT
>DASQJV010000163.1:0-11204 GCA_035630855.1 Allosphingosinicella sp.
CCGCGCTCATCCAGACCCGGATGGTGCACCTCACCGAGGCCTCCGACCTGGTCGGCCCGTTCTACGTCGCCGACGACGCCGTCGAGGTGGCCGACGACGCCCGCGCCCAGCTAAAGGACGACTCCGGCGCCGTGCTGGACGCCGCCGTGAGCGCGCTCGAGGCCGTGCCCGACGACCACTCCGGGGTGCTCGGCAGCGTCGGCTCGTTCACCGCCGTGGCCGTCGAGGCGGCCCTGCGCGAGGCCCTCGTCGACGGGCTGGGCATCAAGCCGAAGTTCGCCTTCGGGCCGCTGCGCACCGCCGTCTCCGGGCGCCGGGTGTCGCCGCCGCTGTTCGTGTCGATGGAGATCCTGGGCAAGCCGGCCACGCTCACCCGGCTGCGGGCGCTGCGGGCGACGCTGTGACCCGGGCCCCGCGATCGCAGGCGCCGGCAGCGCGCGATTTGGGAGCCGGGGAGGCCGCCCGGTAGGATCATCCCTCGGTTCGCTCGACGACCAACCGCCTCGCGGAACGTCGCCGGGCATACCCCATGGGGTATGGTGTAATTGGCAACACTGGTGATTCTGGTTCATCCGTTCTAGGTTCGAGTCCTGGTACCCCAGCTCTCGTCCTCGGCCTTGCGGCCGGGGGCGATTCGGAGAATGTTCCCTGCTTCGGTAAGGTTCTTCTCCGTTGCCCGCCGCCTGCGCGCGGTAGGAAATGGTCACGGCCCCGTTGTGTAGTGGCCTAGCACGCCGCCCTCTCAAGGCGGTAGCGCGGGTTCGAATCCCGTCGGGGCTACCCAAAGACGAAGGCCCGGTCCACCAGGACCGGGCCTTCGTCGCGTCGGCGGCCGGATGCCGTGCGGCTCAGGGCCGCTGGGCGCTCCCCCCGCCAGCGCCTCAGCCTCGCCTCCAGGTCGACGTCGTTGCCGCCGAGCCCGCGCTCGGAGAGCAGGACCGCCACCTCGGCCGCGGTCCGGCCCCAGCCGCGGGCCTCGGCCTCGACCAGCATGTGGGCGAGGCGCGGCGGCAGCGGGAGGGCCGCGATGGCCTTGCCGTGGGGGGTCGGGCGCCCGTCCTCTCCGAGAGCGCCCAGCGAGAGCAGGCGTCGGCGCGCTTCGTCGACGGCGGCGGCGGCGGGCGGATCGAGCCATTCGAGCTCGCGCGGGTCGCCGACTCCCCACAGCGCGCAGTCGAGGAGAAGCGCGCTGAGGTCCGCTTCCGCTATCTCGGGCGGGTCGAAGCGCGGCAGGCCCGCCGTCGCCGCTTCCTCCCACAGGCGGTAGACCGTGCCGGGCCCCTGCCGCCCCGCGCGGCCGGCGCGCTGGGTGACGGCGGCCCGGCTGGCGCGCTCGGTGACCAGGCGGGTGATTCCGGCCGAGCGGTCGTAGCGGGGGCGGCGGGCGAGCCCGGAATCGACGACGATCCTGACCCCGTCGAGGGTCAGGCTGGTCTCGGCGATCGAGGTGGCGAGGACGAGCTTGCGCCGGCCCGGCGGAGAAGCGGCGATAGCGGCGCGCTGGGCGCCCGGCTCGAGGCTGCCGTGGAGCCGGTGGAGGTCGACGTCCCCGGGCAGCCGATCGAGCCGCTCGGCGGTGCGCTCGATCTCGGCGACCCCGGGCAGGAAGGCGAGCAGGCCGCCCCCGGCCTCGGCCAGGGCGCGGCGGATCGCGGCGGCCATCTGGTCCTCGATCCGGGCTTCCGGGGACCGGCCGAGGTGGACGATCTCGACCGGGAAGCTGCGCCCTTCGCTGGCGATGACCGGGGCCCCGCCCATCAGGGCGGCGAAGCGCTCGCCGTCCAGCGTCGCCGACATGGCGACCAGCCTCAGGTCGGGACGAAGCGCGCCCTGGGCGTCGAGGGCGAGGGCGAGCCCGAAATCGCTGTCGAGGCTGCGCTCGTGGACCTCGTCGAACAGCACCGCGGAGATTCCGGCCAGCTCCGGATCGGCCTGGATCCGGTTGCGGAAGATGCCTTCGGTGAGGACGAGGATGCGGGTCCGGGCGGAGCGCCGGGTGTCGAGCCGGGTGGCGTAGCCGATCGTCTCGCCGACCCGCTCGCCGGCGAGTTCGGCCATCCGCTCCGCCGCGGCGCGGGCGGCGAGGCGGCGCGGCGAGAGGAGCAGGATCTCGCCAGTGCACCAGGGCTCGGCGAGCAACGCGGGGGCGACGGCGGTGGTCTTGCCGGCGCCGGGTGGAGCGACCAGCACGGCGTTGCAATCCGTCAATAACGCCTCAGACAGGTCGGGCAGGACGGTGTGGATTGGGAGACGGTCTGCAGGTGCGGTCAGGTTAGAGAGACTCACCGCTCGGACGGTCTTCCCCCTTCCGCACGCAACTGAAGATAACGTCCGAGAAGGGCGCCCAACAGGATCAACAGGCTCGCAACTGTCAGGCCGATCGCAATCTCGATCATGGTCCGGAGCTCCTCTCGCATTCAGCGGCGATCGCGGATTCGCGCTCGGCGCGTTCTTTCCTCAATGGCTCCGGCACGTCCAGGTTCGGAGATTCGTCGCCTATGTAGACGAAGGCACGAGTACACCGTTCAGACTGCGCCTGAAAGGTGAACTGTGCCCTCTGCCGTTCGCTTCCAATATAAGCTGCAACGGCACCCGTGATGCCGCCGGCAGCGCCCGTGAGAGCCGCGGCAAGAACGACCGGATCCCAAAACGACCGCCTTCGAGTCATCGTAAACGCGTAACATGAACCCAGCAATTCCGCTATAATCAATAAGCCCGGGCGATGGCGAACTCGACAGCTTCGACGAGCGCCGCCTTCGCCTTGCCCGCCGGGAAGGGGCCCAGCGCGTCGATGGCGCGCTGGCCGTAGGTTCGGGCGCGGTCGATCGTGTCGGCGAGCGCGTCGCTCGCCTCGAGCAGGGCCGTGGCGTGGCGAAGGTCGTCATCGGAGGTGCGGCTGCCTTCCATCGCCTCCTGCCAGAAGCGCCGCTCGGCGGCGGAGCCGCGGGCGAAGGCGAGGATGACGGGAAGAGTGACCTTGCCGTCGCGGAAATCGTCGCCGACGCCTTTGCCCATCGTATCGGGATCGGACGAATAGTCGATGGCGTCGTCGACCAGCTGGAAGGCGATGCCGAGGTTTCGGCCGTAGCAGTCGAGCGCCGTTTCGACCTCCTCGCCGCGCTCCGCGACGACCGCGGCGATGCGGCAGGCGGCGGCGAACAGGGCCGCGGTCTTGGCCTGGATGATGTCGAGATAATGGTCCTCGCCGGTCTCGATCCGGCGCTGGGCGGTCAATTGGTCGACCTCGCCCTCGGCGATCACCGCCGAGGCCCGCGACAGGATCTTGAGGACCCGAAGCGACCCGTCCTCGACCATCAGCTCGAAGCTTCGCGAGAAGAGGAAGTCGCCGACCAGGACGCTGGCCGGATTGCCCCAGATGATGTTGGCGGTGCGCCGTCCGCGCCTCAGCCCCGAGCCGTCGACGACGTCGTCGTGGAGAAGGGTGGCGGTGTGGATGAACTCGACCGCGGCGGCGAGCTTGTGGTGGCGGGCGCCCTGATAGTCGAGCAGCCGGGCGCAGGCCAAAGTGAGCATCGGCCGCATCCGCTTGCCGCCGCCGGCGATGAGGTGGCCGGCCAGCTCCGGGATGAGCGCGACCGGGCTCTGCATCCGCTCGAGGATGACGGTGTTGACGTGGTTGAGGTCGGCCGAGACGAGCTGCATCATCGGGTCGAGCGACGGTGCCCGGCCCGGGCGGATCGGATGGACGGACGCGCTCATCGCGGGGGGATTTGCTCCGGGAAAGGGGGAAAGGCAAGGGGGCGAGCCGTCACCAAGCTGCTTCCCGGCGAAGGCCCGGATCCAGTCGCGCCGTCGGTGCTGCTGGGCCCCGGCCTTCGCCGGGGAACGATCAATTGCACAAAGGCAGCTTCAGCCGCGCCAGCAGCCCGCCCAGATCCTCGCTCTCCTCGAGGCTGATCGAGCCGCCGTAGATCTGGGCGACGTCGCGGACGATGGCGAGGCCGAGGCCGGTGCCGGGCTTGTCGGTGTCGAGCCGGGCGCCGCGGTCGAAGATGGACTGCCTCTCCTCCTCGGGGATTCCGGGGCCGTCGTCCTCGACCTCGATCTCGACGCATTCGGGGGTTGTCTTGGCGGTGACGAAGACTCGGCCCCCGCCATATTTGGCGGCATTCTCGATGAGGTTGCCGAGCATCTCGTCGAGATCCTGGCGCTCGACCCGGACCGAGGCGGACTTGTCGCCGGCGAGGTCGACGGTGACGTTGTCGTGGAGCCGGGTGACGGCTCGCTCGACCGCCTCGAGCGACGGCCAAACCTGGGCGCGCGCCTGGGCCGAGGCCCGGCGGCCGATCGCCCGGGCCCGGGCGAGATGATGGTCGACCTGGCGGCGCATCGTCGTCGCCTCGCGGCGGACGGTGTCGGCGAGGTCGGGGGCGCCGGCGGTGGCGGCGTTGGTGATCACGGTCAGTGGGGTCTTGAGGGCATGGGCGAGGTTGCCGGCGTGGCGGCGCGCCTCCTCGGCCTGGGTCTCATTATGCTCGAGGAGCGCGTTCAATTCCTCGGTCAGGGGCTCGATCTCGGTCGGGAATCGCTCGGCGATCCGCGATCTCTCGCCCGAGCGGATGGCGGCGATGGCCCGGCGGACCCGGCGCAGGGGCCAGAGGCCGTAAAGCGCCTGGAGGGCGGCGAGGATGAGGAGGCCGAGGCCGAGTATCCCGAACGAGCGCAGCAGGGTCCGCCTCAGCACGCTGATCTGGTCGTCGAGATCCTCCCGGCTCTGGGCGACCTGGAACCGCCAGCGCACCTGCGAGCCGGGCAATTGGATGTCGCGCTCGACCACCCGCAGGGTCTCGCCCTCGAGCTCGCCGCTGTCATAGGTGTGGAGGCCGACGTCGTTATGGGCGTTGGTGACCTTGAGCTTGCGGTCCCAGAGCGAGCGCGAGGGCAGGTCGACGTCGGCCGAGGCTCCGGGCGGCCGGTTGGCCGCGGCGCTGATCTGGAAGTAGAGGCCGGAATAAGGCTCGAGGAAGCGCTGGTCGGCGGGCGGCCGGTTGAGAAAGGCGGCCCCTTCGCTGTCGACCTCGGCCGAGGCGATCAGCGCGGTCAGGACATATTCGAGCTGGGCGTCGAAATTGCGGGTGATGGCGGAGGTGAGGACCCGGTCCAGAGTGTAGCCCCCGGCTCCGAGAAGGACGAGGATCCACAGCGCCGATACCCCAATCATCCGCCGGGTCAGCGAGCCGGTGCGGGCGGCGCGGGGCACTCGGCGGAAGAGCCGGGGGAGTCGGAGGCGTCTCATGTCGTCATCCCGGACCTGATCCGGCATCCATGAACCCAGGGTGTAGGGGCGTCGGGGCCGCTCGTCATCCCGGGCTTGACCCGGGATCCATGAACGCGGTCGTCGGCGGGTAACCCCAGGAGCCAGTGTTCATGGATTCCGGCTTTCGCCGGAATGACGGGGGGACGCACTGGCCCGCCCTCAACCTTCCAGCGAGTAACCGAGGCCGCGGATGGTGGTGATGACGTCGGGGCCGAGCTTCTTGCGGATGCGGGTGACGAAGACCTCGATCGTGTTCGAGTCGCGGTCGAAATCCTGGTCGTAGATATGCTCGATCAGCTCGGTCCGGCTGACCACCTTACCCTTGTGGTGCATCAGATAGGAGAGCAATTTATATTCCTGGGCGGTGAGCTTGACCGGCTCGCCGTCGAGCGTGACCTTGCCCGAGCGGGTGTCGAGGCGGACGTCGCCGGCGGTCAGCTCGGACGAGCTGTTGCCCGAGGCACGTCGGATGAGGGCGCGCAGGCGGGCGATCAGCTCCTCGGTCTGGAACGGCTTGGCGAGATAGTCGTCGGCGCCGGCGTCGAGGCCGGCGACCTTGTCCGACCAGCTGTCGCGCGCGGTCAGGACCAGCACCGGGACGGCGATCCCTTCCTTGCGCCAGCGGTCGAGAACGGTGAGGCCGTCGACCTCGGGAAGGCCGAGATCGAGGATGATCGCGTCATAGCTTTCGGTCGAGCCGAGATAATGGCCGTCCTCGCCGTCGGTGGCGAGGTCGATCGCATAACCGGCGCCTTCGAGCGTCGCCCGCAACTGGCGGCCCAGATTGGGCTCGTCCTCGACGATCAGAACCCGCATCTCACTCCCCTATCGCTGTCTCTCTGGCTTGATAGCCGCCCAACCGGCCTCGTGGCCAATTGTTTCATGGCCGTTCCCTCCTCGTCATCCCGGACTCGATCCGGGATCCATGGACGCAGGTGCGGTCGAGTATCCTCCGACCTCCGTGTTCGTGGATCCGGGCCTTCGCCCGAATGACGGGCGACCGTCAGAAGCCCGATTTGCCGATCACCTCGCCGGAGCGGGCGTCGACGTCGATCCAGACCACCCGCTGGCCGCGGAGGAACTTGAGGCGGTAGCGGCCGATGTCGGCATAATATTCGGGACCGAGATAGGAGAAGCCGCGCATCTGCGGAACGATCCGGGACTCGATCAACCGGAGCGGGATGATCCGGCCGGTCTGCGCGCCCTGGAGCGCGGAGGCCTGGTCGCGCTCGCGCGGCCCGGCGAGGGCCGGGGCGGAGGCGGCGGCGCTCAGGGCCGAGGCGGCAATGAGGAGGGCGGAAAGGAGACGCATTGAAAACACTGCTTTTGCTGTTCGGCAGTTGGCATAGAGCCGGACCATTGAATAGCCCATGAATGCGCGCGTCAGCTAAGGGTCATGCAAGCGGGCGCCTCAGCCGCCCGAAATCGCCCGAAATGCACCGCCGGTCGGCTTTTCGCTTGGCTTTGCCGGCCTCGCCGTGCTGAGGCGCTCGCCATGAGCGGCGTGAGATCGATCGCGGGCGGGATGGCGGCGGCGGCGCTGCTGTCCGCCTGCGCGGGCAAGCCCGCTCCGGCGCCGAGCGCCGGGCCGCCCGTCCGCCAGGCGCCTCCGGCGATCGCCGCGCCGCCTCCGGCCCCGGTCGCGGCCGGACCCGAGGACTGGCGCGACCGGCCGCTCACCCCCGGCGACTGGAGCTACGACTCCGGCACCGGCGAGGCCCGTTATGCCGATTTCAGCCTGCGCTGCGACGGCGCGAGCCGCCGGGTCACCCTGTCCCGAGCCGGGGCCTCCGGCCCGCTTCGGCTCCGGACCAGCTACGGCGACCATATGCTGGCGTCGGGAGCCGCGCTGCCCGCCGACGATTCCCGGCTCGACGAGATCGCCTTCAGCCGCGGCCGCTTCCTGATCGAGGCGCAGGGGAGGGAGGCGCTGGTCCTGCCCGCCTGGCCGGAGCCGGCGCGGGTGATCGAGGATTGTCGCGGGTGAGATGTTCACGCGTCCCTCTCGGGGCCCGGCGAAGCGGAAAGACTAGCGGCGAAAAAGATCAAAACAAGTCTTGCGCGCGGATTCGCGATGATTCATCCTCCGATTCGCCACAACAAGCGAAAGGAGGTGATCCGATGTCTCATGGTTCAGCTAAGAGGTCGGGTTTGCTCGTTCGGGAGATGAAGGCCTAGCCTTCTTACGTCTCCCGGGCTGGAGCCATCCGGCCGCTGACCATGTTCGGAGGGTCGTCGCGCCGAGGCGCGGCGGCCCTTCAACTTGTCCGGGGAACGCCAGGAACGCCGGCCCCGCCCCGGCGTTTAGGCTCGATGACCGGTAATCTCCCAGCGGACCAGGGCCGCGCCCCCCAGCTCTACGACGAGCAGCTCCAGCGCCAGCAGCAGGAGAAGATGCTGATCAGGGGACGGGAGAAGCGCGCGGATTTGTTGAGCCCGACGATCGGCCGCCCTTAATTCCTCCCCCGATTTTCCGGGCGAGGGGGACCGCGCGTTAGCGCGGTGGAGGGGTTCTTCTTATTCAGCAAGAGCCCCTCACCATGCTTTCGCATGGTCCCCCTCCCCGGCAAATGCCGGGGAGGATTTCCACCGTTCCTCAGTTCGCGCTGATCGCCTTGTTCATCTGCTCCCACTGGTCGTGGCCGGAGCGGACCGACTGGTAGCATTGGTGCAGCAGGCGCTGGGTCGCGGCCGACAGCTCGGTGTCGGCCAAAGCGGCTTCCCACTTGCCGTTGAGATAGCTCTCGCCGCGGTCGACCTCGGCGACCACCGCCTTGTCGTCGCGGCCGGTGACGGCATCGCGGAGCGAGAGGAACTGGCGGTGGGCCTTGGCGAGAAGCCCGCCTTCCTCCTCCGGCTCGCCGCCGAGCTCGACGACCCGCCGGCGCAGGAGGCCGACGATCTCCTCGCGCTCCTGGGCGCGCCTCCGGAAGATCTCGGCGAACTGCTCGTTGGTCGCCTCGCCGGCGGAGTGGCGGTAGCCGTCGACGCTGTCGATCGTCGTCTCGATGAGGCTGTTGAGGACGGTCACGTCATGGCTGTCGTTGAACATGTAATTCTCCTGGCTTGGGGTACGAGCTTTCAACCCCCGCCGGGGCGCTAAGGGTCCGGTCCGGAACGCGAATAAGCGGCAGGGCGTTCAAAGGGCCGGAAAAGGAGCCCGGACATGGCCGACGACGACAGCGAGCGGGGTCAGCCCGCCACCTTCGACCCGAAGAGCGGCGAGGTCCGCGGCTCCGGCTCGGGAGCAGGTGGGGGCGGCAACCCGCGGGAGGATTACGACCAAGACCCGATGGCCGGCGCCGGCGCCGAGCCGCCGCACGCTCCGCGGGCCGCGGACGAGGAACTCTGAGATGGACGGCAAAGGCCACCCGCTTCCGGGCAGCGACGAAGCCCGGCACGACGAGATCCCCGAGGACGTCGCCGGCGAGAAGGGCCGAGGCGACGATTCGAAGCCGGTCGTCCAGCCGGGCCGCGACGCCGTCAATCCCGACGGCGAGCGCTACCGCTACGACGACAACGGCCGCGCGGAGAAGATATAGCGCCAAAATCCTCCCTGAGATTTCTCGGGGAGGGGAACCGGGCGAAGCCCGGTGAGGGGGCCTTCCGGACTCAGCAAGGCCCTTCCACTGATCCCCCCTGCCAATGCAGGGGAGGATTTGCTTCAGCGCATCCCGATACCGTTCCGGCGCTGTACCGGGAGCCGAGCGCCCTCCCTGACGTTGTTCGGGTTCCTATCCCTTCAGCCAGGAGCATGATCATGGCCAATCAGAACAACCAGGACGGCGGCACCACAGGCACCGGCAGCGGGCTTCAGCAGTCGCAGTCCGGCGGCGGCAGCGGCCAGAACCAGGAGAATCAGCAGGGCCAGCAGGGCCAGCAGGCCGGCCAGACCGGCGGCGGCGATCTTCGCCAGGGCGGCGGAAGCTCGGGCGGCCAGTCGCGCGGCGAGGATGACGAAGCCCAGGGCGGCGGCCGCGGCTCCGACCGCCAGCAGGACCAGCAAGGCCAGTCCGGCCAGGGCCAGTCCCAGCAGGACCGGCAGGGCGGCCAGGGCCAGTTCCAGCAGGACCAGCAGGGCGGCCAGGGCCAGGGCCAGGGCCAGTTCCAGCAGGACCAGCAGGGCGGCCAGTCCGATCGCGGCGGCTTCCAGCAGGAGCAGCAGGGCGGCCAGTCGCAGCGCGAAGGCGGCTCGGACGTCGAGTTCCAGCAGGACCAGCAGTCGAACCAGGACCGCGGCCAGGGCCAGAGCGGAATCGAGTTCGAGGGCGATCAGCGCTAAGGCTCCCCCCTCAGCGAACGACTGGAGGGCCGCCCCGCGGGGCGGCCCTCTTTGGTTCGGGCGAGGTCCAGGGAACCACTGGCCGCGCCGCGAGTCTTGTTACGCATCAGTTACAAGATCAGGAGACCGACATGGCGAATAAGGATTCGGACCAGGGCGGCTCGAAGGGCTCGAAAGGCAAAGGCGGATCCGGCAGCGTCCTTCCCGACGCTCTCAAGGAAGCCGGAGCCCGCGCCGCCGAGCTCGCGCAGAACCCCGTCGCCCGCTCGATGCTGGCTGCCGGCCTCGTCACCGCCGCGGCGGCCCTCATCGCCAACGCGCGGGTGCGCAAGACGGTTCGCGACGCCGGCCGCGACGCCCTCGATACCGCCGAAGCCGCCGCCGACAGCGCCAGCAAGATCGGAGCGGCGATCGTCACCGCGGCGACCGATGCCGTCCGGCGCCTGCTCGCCGGCGGCGAGGAGGGCGAGTCGGGGTCC
Organism: Allosphingosinicella sp.; assembly: GCA_035630855.1. Classification (GTDB taxonomy): domain Bacteria; phylum Pseudomonadota; class Alphaproteobacteria; order Sphingomonadales; family Sphingomonadaceae; genus Allosphingosinicella. The sequence continues at coordinate 10,040 of DASQJV010000163.1, forward strand.
GGATCCGGCAAGGGAGCCTCGTCCGGACGCCGGAGCGCGGGAAGCTCGGCTCGGGGCAAGGCCTCGACCCGGCCGGCCGGAGCCAAGGCCGGCGGCTCGCGCGGAACCGCCAAGGCGGCCGCGACAAAGGCGAAGAGCGCCTCCTCGGGCGCCGGCGGCCGCGCCAAGTCGGCGGGCGCTTCGAGCGGCGCGAGCCGCGCCAAGGCGGCCTCGGCTTCGGGCGGACGCGGCAAGGCCGGCGGCGCGGCGTCGGCCGGCAAGACGGCTTCGAGCGGGCGCGCCAAGGCGGTCGGGGCGGCCTCGGGCGGCAAGGCCCGTTCGGGCGCCGGCGGCTCGACCGGAAGCTCGGGACGCGGCGCCGGCAGCGCCGGCGGCCGCAAGAGCGGCGGCGCGGCCGCGTCGGCCTCGGGCGGAAGCAGCGGCGGCGGCTCGGAGGGCTCGGGCGGCTAGGCTCGAACCGAGCCGGGAATGGCCGCCATCCCGGGCTTGACGGTTTCTAGAAGCTCAGCCGGCCGCCCAAAGCGAGGACGAGCACGCGCTGGCCGTGGGCGCGCCCGTCGGTCAGGATGTCGGTCTGCGCCGCAGTTCCCGCGTAGAAACGCTCGTCCCGGCTGATCGGGCTGTCCTCGAGGTCGGTATAGCCGGCCGCCGCATCGATCGTGAGGTGGCCGCTCATCCGGTAGGTCGCGCCGACATTATAGTCGACCCGGTCGCCGTCGGGGACCCGCGGATCCCGGCCCGAGTCCCGGGTCGGGGTCGGATCGAGCTGGATTCCGCCGCGCAGAATCAGCCGCTCGCCGAGCGCCTGGTCGAAGCCGAGGGCGACGCTCCACGTATCCTTGTAATTCTGGACGATGGCGTTGTTGATCGGAGCCGCGATCTCGATCCGGTCGAACTTGCTCCAGCCGAAATGGACGGCCTGGGCGTTGAGGGTCAGGCCCCGAGTGACTCCGACCCGGGCGCCGGCGACGAGCTGCCAGGGCGTGGTGAACCGCGCCACGGTCCGGGCCTTCGCGTTGCGCGCCGCGAGCGGGCCCTGGAGGCCGCTGATCTCGACCGGACCTTCGAGCTTGTGCTCGACCGCTGACTTGTAGGCGATCCCGAACGTCATCCGCTCCGACGGCCGAAGCTGCAACCCCGCGCTCCAGCCCAGGTCCCAGCCGTT
>DASQJV010000164.1:0-4079 GCA_035630855.1 Allosphingosinicella sp.
GGCCGCGCCGGCGCATTGGAGGGGAGAGACATGGCGATCATAAACGGCACTCCGGGCGACGATTTCCTGATCGGGACGCCCGCCGACGACACGATCAGCGCCTTCGCCGGCAACGACCTCGTCAATGCCGGCGGCGGCAACGACTCGGTCGATGGCGGCGACGGCCATGACAATCTGCGCGGCGAGGGCGGCGACGACAGCCTGTCCGGCGGCAATGGCGACGATTATCTTCGCGGCGGGCCGGGCAACGATTTGATCGACGGCGGCGCCGGCCTGGACCGGGTCGCCTTCTTCACCGCGACGAGCGGAATCGCCGTCGACCTGCGGATCGTCGGAGTCGCTCAGGACACGCTCCTCGGAATGGATACGCTGGTTGGAATCGAGCATGCCTCGGGAACCGAGTTCGCCGACGCCATCTACGGCAATGACGGCGACAACTGGCTCTGGGGCGAGAATGGCGACGATACGATCAACGCCTTCGGCGGCAACGACCTCGTCGAGGTCGGTCCCGGCAATGTGAGCGCCGACGGCGGCACCGGCAACGACACCCTCTCCGTCTGGGCGAACAATGCGGCTCTCGCCGGAGTCACCGTCTCGCTGCTTCTTCAGGGCGCCGCGCAGGCGACCGGGATCGGAAGCATGACCCTCGCCGGCTTCGAGAATCTCTCCGGATCGGCGGGGAACGACGCCCTGACCGGCGACGGCGGAGTCAACATCCTCGCCGGCGATACCGGCAACGACTCGCTGGCCGGCGGCGCCGGCGACGACACGCTCTACGGCGACGGCCGGATCATCGTCGACACCCACGATACCGGCCTGTCCGGCCCGATCACAACCTATGCGGATATCGAGGCGGCCTTCCCGGGCAGCGAGTTCGTCGACGGCGACGACGTGCTCGAAGGCGGCGACGGCGACGATTCGCTGTGGGGCGGGGGAGGGTCCGACACGGCCTCCTACGCCGGATCGGGCGGCGGGCAGTTCGTCAACCTGAACAGCGGCTTCTCGTCCGGCGCCGCCGGCGACGACGACCTGCATTCGATCGAGAACGTCATCGGCTCGGCCTTCGACGACCAACTCCTCGGCAACGGCGGAGCGAACGCGCTGACCGGCGGCGGCGGCCACGATTACATGCGCGGCATCGGCGGCAACGACACTTTGCTCGGCGAGGGCGGCGACGATTATCTCGGCGGCGGCTTCGGCGACGACGTCATCGACGGCGGCTCCGGCTGGGACCGGGCGGCCTTCTACCACGACACGGCCACCGGGGTTCATGTCGACCTCAATATCCAGGGCGTCGCCCAGAATACCGGCCAGGGAATGGATACCCTCATCGGCATCGAGCATGCGTCGGGGACGCCCTATGACGACGTGCTGATCGGCAATGGCGGCGACAACTGGCTGTGGGGCGAGGAAGGCAATGACACGCTCCTCGCCGGCGCCGGCAACGATCTGGTCGAGGTCGGGACGGGCAATCACGTCGCCGACGGCGGCGCCGGCAACGACACCCTCTCGCTCTTCGCCAACGGGACCGGGGTGACGGCGAACGTCACCATCTCCCTGCTCCTCCAGGGCGCGGCCCAGGCCACCGGCGCCGGAAGCATGACCCTGACCGGGTTCGAGAATCTCTCCGGCTCCTATCAGGACGACACCTTGACCGGCGACGGCGCCGCCAACGTCCTGGCCGGCGATATCGGCGACGACCTGCTGAGCGGCGGCGCCGGCGACGACACGCTCTACGGCGACGGCCGGATCATCGTCGACGTGCACGGAGTCGGCACGTCCGGCCCGATCACGACCTATGGCGACGTCGTCTCCGCCTTCCCGGACGATCCGGATCTCGTCTCGGGCAACGACACCCTGGTCGGCGGCAAGGGCGACGACATCCTCGTCGGCGGCGGCGGCGACGACATCCTCACCGGCGGCCAGGGCGAGGACAGGTTCGTCTTCGGACCCGGCTCAGGCGACGACCATGTCACCGATTTCGCCAAGAAGGACGTGATCGCCCTCGACGGGATCGCCGGAGTCGACGATTTCTCCGATCTCACCATCGTCAATGTCGCGGGAAGCGCCGTGATCAGCTGGGGAACGGGCGATTCGGTCACCCTCGACGGCTACAAGGCGAGCAAGCTCTCGGCGGCCGATTTCAGCTTCGGGGCCTCGGCGCCGCTGGCCGCGTTCGCCGCTCCTCCCGAAGGCCTTCACGGCCACCACGCCGACCTGTGGATGCTCTGACAACGCCCTGAGAAAGCTGAATATCAGCCGACAGATCGGTTCAGCGGCGACTCAGGCCGGCTGCTGTAGACGGGGACCATCAGCCCACGCGTGTTTGTGGGGCCCACGTCTACAGGAGACACTGCCATGAAGGCCATTTCGAAGACCATTCTGGGCGCGGGCGCCGCTGCCGTCGCCGCGCTCGGATTCGCCGCCCCCGCCGAGGCGCAATACGGGCGCTACGACCGCGGCCGCGGCATTGACGCGGGCGACATCGCGGCCGGGGTCGCGATCATCGGCGGTATCGCCGCCGTCACCGCGGCGCTCAGCCGCGACGGCAACCGCTACGGCTACGGTTACGGCAACCGCTACCGCGACAATTACAATTACGCCGTCCAGGCCTGCGCCGAGGAAGCGCAGCGCATGGGCCGCGGCCAGGTCGAGATCCTCGACGTCGACCGCACCGGCAACGACCGCTACCGGGTCCGCGGGGTCGTCCAGGCCGGCTACGGCGGCTACGGCGACCGTTACGACCGCGGCTACAATCGCGGCTACGACAGCCGCTACGACCGCGGCTACAGCCGGGACGACGGCCGCTATTACGGCCGCAGCTCCGTCAATTACGGGCGCGACGACTTCACCTGCACCGCCCGCGGCAACGGCCGGATCACCGACTTCCGCCTGTAACCAGCGGCAAGATTGCGTAAGGGATGGGCGCGGAGGAGACTCCGCGCCCATTTCGTTCGGGTTCAGCCTCGCGACAGAAACGTCGCCGTAACGATCCCTTTCCATCGAGGGAGGGATCATGCGCAAGCTCATCACCGGCCTGACCGCGGCGGCGCTGCTGGCGGCTCTGGCCTCGCCCGCCGACGCCCGGCGGCGCCACCACCATCACCATGACGACGTCGATTCGGGTGACCTCGTCGCCGGCGCCGTCGTCATCGGCGGAATCGCCGCCATCGCCTCGGCGATCGGCGAGGACAAGCGCCGCAGGCAGGATTCGGCGGTCGACCGCTGCTCGGCGGAGGCGGAGAGCCGGACCGGCGGGCGGGTGGCCGAGATCTTCCACGTCGCCAGGCGCAAGGGCTATTACACGGTCGAAGGGGCGCTCGAGGACGGCGGCCCGGGGAGCCGCTTCACCTGCACCGTCCGCCGGGGGACCGTCTACCGGTTCGAGACCCGCGCCGACGAGGCCTGACGGCCGTCATCCCGCGGCCCGGGCTTCCGCCGGGATGACAAGGGTCCCTTTACACGCGCCGACGCTCGCGCTTATCGGCCTTCATGACCGTCCACCCTTCCGAAACCATCCTGATCGTCGATTTCGGAAGCCAGGTGACCCAGCTCATCGCCCGACGGGTGCGCGAGGCCGGGGTCTATAGCGAGATCGCGCCGTTCAACGCCGCCGACGCCGCCTTCGAGCGGCTGAAGCCCAAAGGCATCATCCTGTCGGGCGGGCCTTCGTCGGTGATGTGGGACGACAGCCCGCGCGCGCCCCAGCATTTCTTCGACGCCGGAGTGCCCATCCTCGCCATCTGCTACGGCCAGCAGACGATGGCGCACCAGCTCGGCGGAAGGGTGGCGCCGTCCGACAGCCGCGAGTTCGGCCGGGCCTTCATCGACGTCGTCGGCGATTCGGCCCTGTTCGACGGCCTGTGGAGCAAGGGCGAGCGCCACCAGGTGTGGATGAGCCACGGCGACCGGGTCGAGTCGCTTCCGGAGGGCTTCCGGGTCGTCGCCCACAGCGAAGGCGCGCCCTACGCGATCGCCACCGACGAGGAGCGCCGATTCTTCAGCCTGATGTTCCACCCCGAGGTCGTCCACACGCCCGACGGCGGCAGGCTTCTGGCCAATTTCGTCCGCCACGTCTG
>DASQJV010000165.1:0-8176 GCA_035630855.1 Allosphingosinicella sp.
TCGTCGCCGGCGAGCGAGCCGACGCATTCGTTGACCCGGCTGAAGCGGCGCATGTCGACGACGAGGACGGCATGACCGCCGGGCTGGAAGCCGGGATCGTCGAGCACCGCCTCGACCTGCTCGTTGAAGGCGGTCCGGTTCGGAAGGCCGGTGAGGCTGTCGCGAAGCATCTCGGCGCGGAGGCTCCGCTCGGTCTCGACCTGGGCGGTCTTGTCGATCAGCGAGATCATGCAGCGCAGGGGCTGGCCGGGAAGGAGGCTGAGGCGGGCGAAGCGGACGGTGAAATGGCGGCCGGCGACGCTGCGGCCGTCGGTCGTGTCGAACTGGACCGCCGTCTCGCTCCCGGCGAGGAACGCCCCGAGGCGCTCGCCGATCGGTCCGGATCTCAGCATCGGCACCGCCGCGATCCGGCGCTCCTCAAGCCGCTCGTCCCAGTCCGTGAGGAGCCGGAACGGATCGTTCGCGCATTCGATGAAGCTTTCGTCGGCGACGGTGATGATGGCGGAGGCGATCGGCAGGGCGTCGAGATAGCGCTGCCTCACCGTCTCGAGCACGTGATGGAATTGCTGCTTGAGCTCCGCGGGCACGCCTCCGGCCGGCGCGGACTCCCCCCCGGCCGGCTTGCTTCTCGCGCGCGCTTTCGCTGCCTGCATGGCATCGCGGTAGAGAAAGAGGGTTAACGCACCGTTAGCCAGGGTACGGGGGCGTTACGAAAAACGGTTGTTTCGCGGGAATCCGTTGGGCGGCATTCGGCCGGCGGCGCCGCGCGCGGCCCGCCACGGATTGAGATCCGCCTCGGTTCGGGTGCGGCCGCTTTCGCCGCCCATCTCCCAGCTCAGCCCCTGGTCGAAGCGGAAGGCGGTGACGTCGGAGAGGCCGCCGTCGCGATAGCGCTGGAGCTGGACGCCCTGGCCCCGGCCCATTTCGGGCAGCTCCTTGAGCGGGAAGACGACCATCTTCCTGTTCTCGCCGATGACCCCGACATAATCCTGGCCTTCGCCGATCGGCCGCACCGCCTTGAGCCGGGCGCCCGGCTTCAGATTGACGATCTGCTTGCCCTTGCGGGTCTCGGCGACCGCTCCCGCCGCCGACGTCACGAAGCCGCGTCCGTCGGTGGTCGCGAGAAGCAGCTTGTCGGCCTCGGCCGCCCGGAACAGGGCGACGATATTGGCCTCGCCCTCGATGTCGACCATCAGCTTGACCGGCTCGCCGAAGCCGCGGCCGCCCGGCAGCCGGTCGGCGGCCAGCGTGTAGAAGCGGCCGTCAGCCGCCGCGAGCAGCAGCTTGTCGGTCGTATGGGCGTGGAAGAAGAAGCGGCCGCCGTCCCCCTCCTTGAACTTGAGGGCGTCGGCCTCCGACGTGTCGACATGCCCCTTCATCGCCCGGATCCACCCCCGCTGCGACATGATCACGGTGATCGGTTCGCGCTCGATCATCGCCTCGAGCGGGATCTCGCGCGCCGGCGCGGCCTCTTCGATCAGGGTGCGGCGGTCGCCGAGGTCGGGGATTTTGGCGTAGCGGTCGCGGAGCGCAGCCAGGTCCTTCACCAGCCGCTTGCTCTGCAGCCTGGGGTCGTTGACCAGCGCTTCGAGCCCCTCGCGCTCGGCGATCAGCTGATCCCGCTCGCCGCGAAGCTGCATCTCCTCGAGCTTTCGAAGCGAGCGCAGGCGCATGTTGAGTATGGCTTCGGCCTGGCGGTCGCTGAGCGCGAACTCGGCGATCATCACCGGCTTGGGCTCGTCCTCGGTGCGGATGATCTCGATCACCCGGTCGAGATTGAGATAGGCGACGATATAGCCTTCGAGCAGCTCCAGCCGGTCGTCGATCTTGCCGATCCGATATTGGGACCGGCGCATCAATACGCTGAACTGGTGCGCCACCCAGGCCGACAGGACCTCCTTGAGGCCCATCACCCGGGGGGTGCGGTCGGCGTCGAGCACGTTCATGTTGAGCGGCACCCGGACCTCGAGGTCGGTCAGCCGGAACAGGCTTTCCTTGAGCAGCTGGGGATCAATGGTCCTGCTGCGCGGCTCGATGACGATCCGGATCCGGGCATCCGATTCGTCGCGGACGTCGGCGAGGATGGGCAGCTTCTTGTCGGAGATCAGGGCCGCGATCTGCTCGATCAGCTTGTTCTTGGGCACCTGGTAGGGGATTTCGGAGATGATCAGCTGCCACATGCCCTGCGGCAGCTTCTCGATCCCGCTGGCCTCCCATTGCCGTTCGGAATCTTGCCCGGTCGAGAAGCGGCCGCGCACTCGGAAGGCGCCTCGGCCCGTCGCATAGGCCGCGGCGATGACCTCGGGGCTGTCGACCAGGACCCCCCCGGTCGGGAAATCCGGTCCCTGCACCTTCTCCATCAAGGCGGCGTGATCGGCCTTCGGATTCTTCACGAGCAGGATCGCCGCCTCGATGATCTCGGCGAGATTGTGCGGCGGGATCGAGGTCGCCATGCCGACGGCGATTCCGCTGGCGCCGTTGGCGAGCAGGTTCGGGAACAGGCCCGGAAAGACCTCCGGCTCCTCCTCCTCGCCATTGTAGGTCGGCCGGAAATCGACCGTGCCCTCGTCGAGCCCCGCCATCAGCTCGATCGCGGCCGGGGTCAGGCGGGCCTCGGTATAGCGGTAGGCGGCGGCGTTATCGCCGTCGATATTGCCGAAGTTGCCCTGCCCGTCGACGAGCGGGTAGCGGAGCGAGAAATCCTGGGCGAGCCGGACCATGGCGTCGTAGACCGACTGGTCGCCATGCGGGTGATATTTGCCGATCGTGTCGCCGACGACCCGGGCGCATTTCTTGTAGCCCGCCGCCGGATCCAGGCGGAGCAGCCGCATCGCCCAGAGCAGCCGGCGATGAACCGGCTTCAGCCCGTCGCGGACGTCGGGGAGCGAGCGGGCGGTGATCGTGGACAAAGCATAGACGAGGTAGCGCTGCGACAGAGCGTCCTCGAAGCGGTGGTTCTGGATCGGATCGATATCGTTGACGGGGTCGGACATGGGGCGACCGATAGCAGCGGGATTCGGTCGACGCGACTGGTGTCTTGCGTTTGTCTACTAATAAGATAATGTTACACGATCCGGCGCGAGACCGGTGGGAAAATGAGAGGAGAGAAGGATGCGCAAGGCACTCTGTTTGAGTCTCCTGATGGCAACCGCCGCCTGCGGCCAAGGCGGCAGCGACCAGGCTTACGGCCCGTCGGGCCAGTCCAACATGCCGCCCAGCGATTCGACCGCCGACGCCTCGGCCGACTCCACGTCGCGGGGGCCGCGTCCGCCGGAGATCGCCCCGACCGCGGCCCCGGGGGTCGCATTCAACTATCGCTACGCCTTCCGCCTGCCCGCGGCGAATATCGGCCGGGTCCAGGAGGAGCATGCCCAGGCCTGCGAGAAGATGGGCACGGAACTCTGCCGGATCACCGCGATGAACTATCGCGACGATGGCGACAATCGTGTCGAGGCCCAGCTCGCCTTCAAGCTCGACCCGGCGCGGGCGCGGGCTTTCGGCCGGGACGGGATCAACGCCGTCAGCAAGGCGGAGGGCGAGCTTCTCGAGGCCGCGATCACGGGAACCGACGTCGGCAGCGAGATCGACTCCGCCGCCCGCGGCCAGGCGCAGCAGGCCGACGAGATCCGCCGGATCGAGGCGCAGCTCGCCCGGCCGGGCCTGAGCTCCGGCGAGCGCGTCGAGCTTCAGCAGCAGCTCCAGGCGCTGCGCGAGTCGGTCCGCTCCGGCCAGGCCGAGCAGACCGGACGCCGGCAGCGGCTCGCCAGCACTCCGGTCGTGTTCGACTATCGGGCCGGAAAGACCGGCAGCCGGCTCGAGAAGGCCGTCGCCGACGCGGGCGACAATTTCGTCGGAGCGGCGACGACAATGCTGGTCGTGCTGGTGACGCTGCTGCCCTGGCTGGCGGCACTGCTCCTGCTCTGGCTGCTGTGGCGCTGGCTTCGTCTCCGAATCCCGCTGCTCCGGCCCCAGCCCCGCTACGGATCCGCCGAGCCTACGCCCCCGCCGGAGGCGTGAAGGCTTCGGCCGGGCCGTAGGACGCTTCGACCGCGATTTCGGCGAGCAGCCAATCGCGGAAGGCGCGGATCTTGGCCCGGCCGCGCTTGTGCTCGGGGTAGACGAGCCACAGGGCCGGGCCGCTGACGACGACCAGGTCGAAGGGCTGGACGAGCCGGCCGTCGGCGAGCTCGGAGCGCCAGTAGAGCGGGGTGAGAAGGCCGACGCCGTGGCCGGCGAGGGCGGCATTGCCTTCCAGCGCCTGCGAATCGAGGCGGATGCCGTGCCGGGGCGCCTCGTCGGCCAGAGGGACCCCGGCGGCCTCGAGCCACTGCTTCCACCACCAGTCGTGCGCGTTCAGCCGCGGGACCCTGAGCAGATCCTCGGGCCGCTCGAGCCGGTGGCGGTCGCGGAATTCGCCAGTACAGACTGGGGTCGAGGTAAGACAGAAGAGGAAATGCTGCCTCAGCCCGGGCCAGGGGCCGGTCCCCATCCGGATCGCGACGTCGACGTCGTCGCGGGCGAAATCGGTCATGGCGTTGGAGGTGTGGAGCCTGACCGCGAGCTCCGGCCGGCGGATCTGGAAGCCGCCGAGCCGGGCCGCGAGCCAGTTGGAGGCGAAGGTCTGGGCGGTGCTGATCGCGAGCACGCTCTCGTCCTCGTCGACAAGGCCGGAGAAGCCCTCGCTCAGCCGGTCGAACGCGTCGGAGACGATCGGCGCGAGCCGGCGGCCCGCCTCGCTCAGCGTCACCCGCCGCTTCGAGCGGACGAAGAGCGGCACTCCGAGCCGCTCCTCGAGCAGCCGGATCTGGTAGCTGACCGCCGCCTGGGTCATCCCGAGCTCGCCCGCCGCGAGGGTGAAATTCTCGTGCCGGGCGGCCGCCTCGAAGGCCCGGACGGAGGCTAAAGGCGGGAGGTGCCGCATGGCCAAAGATGATAAGCTGGGCTTATCACCTGAGTCCAGCCTTTAGTTGGACGACGGGGCCGGTCCACTCCTATCTCACTCCTACGACGCGCCGCACTGGGCGGGCATCGATTGAAGGAGTGATAAAATGCGCGACGAGATCGACAGCCGCATCTGGGTCGAGCACGGCCATGCTTTCTCCGAGGATCTGGAGAGATTCTTCACCCGCATCTTCACCGCCATCGGAGTCGGATTGCGCCGCCTCAACGAGCTGGAGTTCGACGCCCCCTGGCAGCGCGACGTTCGCGGGCCGGGCCAGGCCTGACTCCGCCGGGGCCAAGGAGACACGACATGAGCTATTTGACCGCCAGACTGGCCACCGTCTTCCTCGCCCTCGCCTTGACGGTGTCGGGCGTGACCCTGGCCGCGACCGCCTCGGCGCCGACCCTGTCCGGCCCGATCGCCCCCTTCGGCTGCGGCGCCTGACCCGCCGCCGCCCCGCGAGCGCCGGGGGTGCCCTCTCCCCCCGGCGCCCGCTTCCAACTCCGGTTCCTGCAGGAAAGCGGAAAATCGCCGGTTTGCCACGCTCCGCGGCCCACGCTACCGCCGGGCGATGCGTCCCGCCCTTGCCCTCGCCCTGCTCGCGGCGCTAGCCGGTTGCTCGGTGTCCGAACCCCCCGCCTCCTCGCCCCAGGCGCAGCCCGAGCTGATGAAATGGCCGGCTCTGCTCGAACGGCCGCGACCGGAGCCCGATGCGACCCTTTCGTACGGCGGCGACCAGATGCAGAAGGCCGACCTCTGGCTCCCCGCCGGCCGAGGCCCGCATCCGACCGTCCTCATGGTCCACGGCGGCTGCTGGCAGACCGAGATCGCCGACCGGCGGATCATGAACTGGATCGCCGACGACCTCAGGAAGCGCGGGATCGCCGTCTGGAACATCGACTATCGCGGGGTCGACCGTGCCGGCGGCGGCTATCCGGGCACCTTCGCCGACGCCGCCGCCGCCGCCGACGCGCTCCGCGAGCAGGCCGGCAGGCACCGGCTTGACCTCTCGCCGCTTGTCGCCGTCGGCCACTCGGCGGGCGGCCACCTCGCCCTCTGGCTGGCGGCCCGGCGCTCGCCCGCCGCCCGCTCGCCGGGCCCGCTCATCCCGAGCGGAAGCCCGCTCCTCGCCGACGATCCGCTGCCGGTCGACACGGTGGTCAGCCTCGGCGGCCTTCCCGACCTCGAGCTCGCCGCGACTCCGCCCGGAAGCGGCTGCGGGACCGAGGTGGTCGAGAGGCTGGTCGGCCCTCCGACCCTGAGCAGCCGCAACGTCTATGCCGACACCTCGGTGCCCCGGCTGGCTCCGCTCGGAATCCGCCAAGTGCTGGTCAACGGTCTCCAGGACCGGATCATCCCGACCTCTTATGCCGAGGATTATGCCCGCAGGATGCGCGCCGCCGGCGACAGGGTGAAGGTGCGGATGATCGACGACACCGGCCATGTCGAGCTGATCGCCCCCGAGACCGCGGCCTGGGCGGCGGCGATCGAGGAGATAGAGGCGGCCTTGAATCATCATTCCGGCGAAGGCCGGAATCCATGAACACCGCCGGTGGAATGACGGAGCCGACCGTGTTCATGGGCCCCGGCCTTCGCCGGGGTGACGAGCCATGATCACACTCGCCCAGGCGCGGGCGCTTGACGAGGCCGATCCGCTCCGCCCCTTCCGCGACCGCTTCTTCCTTCCGGAGGGGATCATCTATCTCGACGGCAACTCGCTCGGCGCCCTGCCGAAAGCGGCCGTCGCCCGGCAGGGCGCGATGGTCGAGGAGGAATGGGGCTCGGAGCTGATCCGGAGCTGGAACACGCGCGGCTGGATCGAGGCTCCGCAGCGCATCGGAGCGAAGATAGCGGCGCTGATCGGCGCCAAGCCCAACGAGGTGATCGTCGCCGATTCGACCTCGGTCAATCTGTTCAAGCTGATCGTCGCCGCCGCCGCCCTGTCGGACCGCCCGTCGCTTCTGACCGAGGCCGGCAACTTCCACACCGACCTCCATATCGCCAGCGGCGCCGCCGAGCTGACCGGGCTGAGGCTCGACATCGCTCCTCGAGCCGAGGTGGAGGCCCGGATCGGGCCTGAGACCAACCTCCTCCTCCTCACCCATGTTCACTACAAGAGCGCCGACCGCTTCGACATGGCCGGGGTGACCGCCAGGGCGAAGGCCGCCGGGGCGCTGACCCTGTGGGACCTCAGCCACAGCGCCGGCGCCGTCCCGCTCGACCTCAATCACGACGGGGCCGAGCTCGCCGTCGGCTGCGGCTACAAATATCTGAACGGCGGCCCGGGGGCGCCCGCCTTCCTCTATGTCGCCGAATCGCTCCAGGACCGGCTGATGCCGCCGCTTCGCGGCTGGATGGGCCATGCCGAGCCCTTCGCCTTCACCGACGATTACCGGCCCGCGCCCGGGATCGACCGGTTCCTCGTCGGCACTCCGCCGATGCTCAGCATGGCCGCCCTGGAAAGCGGGGTGGAGAGCTTCGCGGGAGCGGATATGGACTCCCTCTGGGCCAAGTCGGTCGCTTTGTTCGACCTCTTCCGCGATCTCGTCGAGGCCCATTGCCCCGAGCTCGGCTGCATCTCGCCGGGCGACCCCGACCGCCGCGGAAGCCATATCAGCTTCCGCCACCGGGGCGCCTTCGAGCTCTGCCAGGCGCTGATCGCCGACGGCGTGATCGGCGACTTCCGCGCCCCCGACGTTGTCCGCTTCGGACTGACGCCGCTCTATCTCGGCTATGAGGATGTGTTCGTCGCGGTCGAGCGGATGCGCGCGATCCTCGACACCGGCCGCTGGCGCGACCCCCGGTTCGCGGTGCGCGGAAAAGTCACGTAAAATCCTGGCACTTATCCCCTTGCGACATGTAGGGGGAAATGGGGGCCGAAGCGTCTGTGTTCTCCGCTCCGGCCCCCGCCCCGCCGAGGAAGCCATAGATGGCGGGGCGACCGGTTCTGCCGTGGTCTCAGGACCGGTTTCTGAAGGCGGCAAGGAGCGTGAACGCGAATATCGCCCAAGACAGGGCGACGAGCGCGAGTTCAGATCGTGTAGGCTTGGACATGCGGCTTCCCCTGCGCAACCGCCCCATCCGGCCCCGAGCCGGGTGGTTGGATGCGCGAGGACACAGGGAACCGCGCCCTGCTTATTCCCCCGAAGGGTATTTTATTCGGCAGGCCACCCGACCGAAGCCGGTGCCTGTGTCCGCGCGCCTTTCGGCCGGCGCTTCCTCACATCCACGATT
>DASQJV010000166.1:0-9424 GCA_035630855.1 Allosphingosinicella sp.
CTCGACCGCCCATTTCACATCCTGAAGGCCTGGCGGGCGGTCGAGCGTCAGCGACGTTATGCACACTCGCCGCAGCACGTTGACGATCGTACCCCCCGCAAGCGGATAGGATTCCGCGAGCGCCTGCAGGTCGCTCGCCGGCAGCCGCCCCTCGGGCACGGCGTCCAGCAGCCGAGTCCAAAGCTCCCGCCGCGCCGGCACCTCGGGCATCGGGAACTGGACGACCGCCTGGAATCGGCGGGCGAAGGCTTCGTCGATATTCGCCCGCAGGTTGCTCGCGAGGATGACCACGCCGGGGCAATCCTCGATCCGCTGGAGGAGATAGGCGATCTGCTGGTTGGCGTGACGATCGTTGGCGCTCTTGGTGTCGCCGCGCTTGCCGAACAGCGCGTCGGCTTCGTCGAAGAACAGGATCATGTCCCCGTCGGCGGCGTGGTCGAAGAGCGTGGCGAGGTTCTTCTCGGTCTCGCCGATCCACTTGGAGACGACCCGGGAGAGGTCGACGCGGTAGACCGGCTTGTTGCCGAGGCGCTTGCCGAGGACGGCGGCGGTGACGGTCTTGCCGGTGCCGGGCGGACCGTAGAAAAGCGCCCGGTAGCCCGGCTTCAGATGCTTCTTCAGCCCCCAATCGTCCATCAGCGTCGATTCGTTCTCCACCCATGTCGCGAGGTCGTCGAGCTCGTCGCCGACATCCTCGGGGAGGACCAGATCGCGCCATTCGTAAAGCGACGTGATCAGCTGCGCCGGAAAGCCGGGGCCGAAGCGGGGCGGCCTCGCCTCGCCGGTGGTGAGCCGGCCGAGCCAGGCGAGGCTGACGATCAGCGGCATCCACGACCCGGTCTCGCCCGACTCGGCGGGATAATCGAGGATCCGGCGGGCGTGGAGAGGGGCGCCGGGCTCGAACAGCCGCATCGCCTCCAGCCGCCGGTCGATGGATTCGCCGGCCAGGAGGAACAATGCGGTTTCCCGGGTCGGCCGGAAGCCGGTCCCCGCGCTCGCGGGCGCGCCGCCGAACTCGGTGAAGGGGCGGCCGGTCTGGCTGTTCGCGATCAGGAACGCGTCGAGCGCGTGCGGCCGGAGGTGCGGCAGCATGGCAACGATGAGGATCAGCCGCTCCCCCGGCGCCAGGTCCGCCGCCGCGGCGCCGTAAGGCACTTCGCGGGAAAGCTCCGGCGGGGGCGCGAGCGCCAGCACGTCCGCCTCCTCGAACTCGCCGCCGTGGATTCGGAAACGCAGATCGAGCACGCGCGTGAACCAGGCGATCTCCGCCTCGATGGCGGCGCCGTTGGCGGCGCCGTCAGTCAAAGTCCGAGCCCCGGGAATGGAGCGCGACGAACCGCCTCAGCTCCCTCGAGAGCAGGTCGGTGGCCTCGTCGAAGCCGTCGCGCAGGGCGCCGCGCCAGAGCTTGTGGAGGCGCTTGAAGCGGATCCAGGCGGGACGGTCGACGAACACCACCGCGCAGGCGAGGTGGGCGGGGGTCTGCGCCCGGATCATCTCGGCGGCCCGGCGGCGCCAGGCGGGATCGCCGCGGTCGGGCTCGCCGGGGTGGACGATGGCGCTGACCGCCAGCGGCTCGACCGGCACCGGGTCCGCTTCCGCAGTCCCCCGCGAACGCAGCAGGACATGTTCGAGCAAGCGCACCCGAACCCGCCCCCTCCCCCCTTCCAAATGCCCGCCGAGCAGGATGGCGGCGCGCAACTCGGGCCCGGAGCCCTGGCGAGCGGGACGCCGGCCGAGATAGTCGAAGCCGCGGCCACGCCGCCGGCCGAGCTCGCCGACGCGCTCGAGGAAGGCGCGCTTGATGGCCAGCGCCTGACGGTCTCCCGCGGCGCCGCGACGGCGGGGAACGAGCGGCCCAGGCGACTCCCCATAGAGGGCGAGCAGGAAATCCAGCAGCCGCCCCTGCTGCCGCGGCGGAATGGGCGAACGGCCGTAGAGCGCGTCGGCGTCCGGCCCGCCGTCCACCAGCAGCGGAGCGAGCGCCGGCACCGCCGCGGCGAGCGGCCGCTCGAAGTCACGGTCGTCCACCGGCGCGGCGGTGAGCGCCGCGCGGATGTTCGACAGACGGTCGAGATAATCGACGAGGAGACGATCGAAGGTCGCCAGATAGCCGAGGAGCTGCCGCGCCGGAGCCGAGCCGGCGGGCCCCGCCGCGGCCTCGCGGCGAAGCCCGTAGATGGCAGGGAAATGCGTGGTCACGGACGCGTAGGAGCGGGTATCGCGCGGCCGCCCCACAGGCAGCGGAAACGCCCGGGCGAGCTCGGCGGCGGTGCGGTAGCGGCGGCGGTGGCCGGCCCAGCGCCGCTCCAGGCGGCGGCGGACCTCGGCGGTGTCGACGTCGACGCGTGCGCCCTCGAGGTTGAGGGAAAGCGGGATCGTATCCTCGTGCAGCCCGGCCTCGAGCGCGAAGCACTGGTTCTCGGCCAGCACGGGCGGCGGCGGCCAGAGGCCGAGATCGCGCACGGCGAGCACCCCCGGCACGGCGGAGATATGCCGCTCCACTTCGGCGGCGTCGAGGCTCCGTCGGCGCGGCGTGAGCTCCTCGTCGGCGATGAGGCCGTTGGCGAGCCGCGGCCCTTCCCGGACCGCGACGCCGGCGGCGGCGGCGGCCTCGACCGAGAGGCGGCGCGGCTCGGGTGCGAACAGGGCGCCGAGCCGGTACAATATTTCCGCCATCACCTTTTCGGGTTGCGCCGCCGCGTCGATCGTGACCGCCCCGGCGGCGGCGATCGGCAGCGGCTCGAGAACGGTGACGGTGGCGAGATCCTCCCCGAACGGCCGATGCCGGTGGAACAGCCTTCGTGCGTGCCGGGCGAGCGTCTCATGGTCGCGCGGGTGCTGGAAGTGACCCGGAAGGCGCGGAGCCCGATAGAGGCGAAGGTGGTAGAGGCCGGGCGAGTCGGGCTCCAGCCAGGCGTCGCCCAGCTCCGGCACCCGGTCGATCAGCAGCCGGCGGAAATCCGCGGGCGTCACGGGCTGCGAGGTCAGCAGCCGCGACGAGGGGACGAATATCTCCGAGGCGGCGGGGTCGTCTTGGGTGGCGAGCAGGTCCTCGATCGGGAAGCCGGCGCGATAGCCGAGCTCGGTCAGCACGTAGCAAAGCACTTCGAGGATGGTGACGCCCGGATCGTGCTCGTTATAGTCCGTCCAGACGTCGCCGGACCAACGCTGTGCAAGCCGCAGGCCTTCGTCGCGCAAAGCTTCGTAATCGACCGCCGCGGCGGCCCCGGCGCCCTCGGGAGCGGTGAGCGCGGGCAGCAAGGAGGTCATGGGCCGAAGCTTTCCGGCTCGAGCAGAAGGATGTCCACCTTTCCGGCTACCGGCACCAGCCAGGGACGGGGCGCACTCTCGTCGGCCAGGGCGACGGCGACGTCGGCCACCGCTTCGACATATTCGAGATTGCGCAGGTAGCGCACGAGAGCACCGGCGATGTCGCTCGGCGCGGCGCTGTCCGGCAGATCGGGACCTTCCGCGCCCCAGGGCGAAAGGAAGGCCCGGATGTCGGCTTCCAGCCGGGGCAGATCCGCGTCGGGCGCGAGCGCTACCGACGCGCTCACGTCGAGCGAGACGTAGACGGCGCCAACCGCGGCGACCTTTGCCGACGCCGAGCTGCGGGCGGAAAGGGCCGCTTCGACCCGTCCGCAAAGGGCCGCGGAGGCGGACGGCCGCTCGGGGTCCGGTGGAGTAGGGCCTCCCGGGGCGGGAACGATCACGGCGAGGATCCCCCCCGCCTTCGGCTCTCCGTCGCGGCCGCGCGCCGGGAGGATTCGGAGCCGGTCGACTTCCGGCAGGCTGTCCAGGACCAGCCGCTCGCAATCCCATTCGAGGACCGCCCTCCCCTTGTGCCGAAGCGCTTCCGACGTTCGGGTGGCAACGTCTCCAGGGCCTTCCGCGGGTACGCCTCCGAAGGAAGCAAGCGGCTGGTGCACCGACGCGACCCCCTTGACCGGCGGCATGCGCCGGATCGCCCCCGCGGCGAGCGGAGCGACGGGATCGCCGGCGCGGCCGAGCCGCCGCGTCGCCGAAACCGCGTTCGCCATTATGGCGCCGATCTGCGGGAATCCGCCGTCGGTGACCACCCGGAGCCGCGCCGGGCTGTCCCCGAAAGCGACGATGCCGGAGCGGGCGAGGCTTTCCGTCGAGTCGGCGACGGGCGTGGCGAGGGCCGGCCCGCGCTCCTCGCCGGGAACGAGCCAGCGGCTCGCCGAGGCGGCGGAAGCGCGGTCGACGACGAATAGAAGCGACAGCGGAGCGCCGGCGTCGGCGCCGTCCATCGAGATGTCGAACGACGGCTCGGCCGGAAGTGGGGGAAGCAATGGCGCGCCGTCCTCCCACGCCACCGGCGCCGGCCCGTCGAGAGGAGTCCAGTGCAGCAACCCGAGCACGGCGGTCGAAGCTGCGGGCGCGGGAGCGAGGTCGAAATGGGCGCGGTAATCGAGCGTCAGCCCGGCGAGGACCGGCCGCCACGGCGGGTTCGGCATCAGCGTCGCCAGATCATCCGGCGGGGCGGGCACGACCGGGACGGACGGGTCCTCCGGCTTGGCGGAATCTGCCGTCGTGACGAAGAGGTCCCACGGCTCTTCCTCCGGCTTGAAGGCGTCTGGCGTCAGGAAGAAGAGGTCCCACAGCTTCTTCAGGAGCTTGCCGAGAGCCTTGAGCAGCTTTTTCAGGAGCTTGCCGAGAGCCTTGAGCAGCATCGCCGGCAGCATCAGGATTTTTACGGGAGTGAGGAGGATCTGGATCGATAGCGGCTTGCGGTCGTCGCCGGCGGCGCCGGCGGCGAGGATCTGCGTCGCCCGAGCGACGTTCAGCGGATAGAGAAGGTCGCCGAAGCCGTGCTCGGGGCCGGTCAGCGTCAGGCGCACGCTCGGCCGTCCCTCCGCCGGCGGCGGCGGCGAGTCCGACGGACCCGCGGAAAGGGTGAAGCCGGAAACGGGGTCGACGCGACCGGAGGCGCCGCCGGAGAAGAGGAGGTAATCCGTCTCCTGCACCCCTCGCGCGACCGGCGCGGCGAGCCGCACCCGGAAGCTGTCGTTGCGGATCAGCGGCTCGTCCGGCCCGTGCACCCGCCGATCGAGGCCGACCACATATTGGCGATAGTAGCCGGTGAATCCGTCCGCATGCGGCGGAGGATTCGTCCAGCGCAGGGTGAGGTCCAGCCGCTCGATCCCACCGCGCGCCAGCACCGGATGGTCGAGCTGCATCCACCCCCCGCGCGCCGCCGGCACTCCGAACGGAGCGAGCCCCAGCGCCGAGGCGGCGGGCGCGCTGCTCGTCGAGATGACCAGATCGCCGAGGCCGTCGACGGCGAGATCGAGCCCGCCGCCGGTTACCCTCGCCTGCGCGAAGACCGGCAGGGGCGCGACCTCGATGTCGGTCCCGCCGCTCGCCGGCGCCCGCGCGTCCTGAAGGAGGAGGAGGCGCAGCGCGGGCGCCGCGGCGACGGTCGCCGGAGAGTCCGCGGCGAGCGCGAAGCGGAACCGCGCCTCCGCTTCCGCGCCGTCGAGACGCGAGCCGTCGGTCTCCACCTCCGCCAGGTCGAACCAGCCCTCGTCGGTCAGGATCGAGAGCCGGAAGCAAGATTTGAGAACGGCCGCGAAACCCTCCGCGTCGGCGCCTGATGGCCATTCGACGCCGCGCAGGCGCAGGGTGAGATCGAAGCGCCGCGCCCCGGATCGCGCGTCGAGCGCCGGTCCGGCCAAAATCAACCCCAGCTCGGCCGCGGGCAGCGGGCCGGCGGCGGCGGCCGCGAACGTGGCGGCGACCGATCCGCTCGCATCGACCGCGGCGGCCAGCACGCCGACCCTCCGCCGCACGCCTCCCGCGAGCTCCGGCTGCCAGATCCGCAGTTGCGAGACGGCGGCGCGGGATACCGCCAATGCCCGATCGGTGGCGAACCGAACCGGGTTGCCGTCGCCACCTGTCCCGGCCTCGAACACCATCCCCTTCGGGATGAGCGGCGGGAGACCCTGCCCCCCCGCTGCCGCCTGGAAGGCGAGGTAGGTGCGATCGGGATAAGCCGGGCGGGCCGAGGCGCCGACGATGCGTTCGTGAAAATGGCGCGCGAGCTTCGGCAGCAGCGCGTTGAGCCGTTCCTGCTCGTGCCCGAACAGCTTCAGGAAGGCGAGAGCCAGGCCGATGTGGGGCGCATGGCGGCCATGGTCGAGGCTCGCCGCCAGCCCCTCCCGGCTCTCGGCGACCAGCGCCTCCAGGCCGCTGAGGAAACCCTCCACCGCCTCCCCGACGGGATCCGTTACCGAGTCGAGCCAGGCCGCCTCTGAAATCCAGCCGATCTCGATCTCGTCCACCTCATCGATGGACCACCGGCCGTGGAACCGCCCGACCACGACGAGCACGTCGCGTTCCCAATAGCCGGCGCGCTCGATCGCCCTGAGCAGGGCGTGGAGCCGGCGGAACAATGGCGCGAGAAGCGAATCGAGGATTCTGACGATGAGCTCGGCGGCCTCGTGGCCGGGACCTTTGCCATAGGCGCGCTCGGAAGGATCGACCCAGTCGTCGACGACTCCGGCCAGATCGACCACCTCCTCCAGCACGGTGCGGAGCGCCCGCTCCCGCACCGCCAGCGCCTCCTTGCCGCGGGCACGGCGCAGCAGTCGGCGGATCGCCTCCGCCCGCTCCTCGAGGTCGAGGGTCGCGATCAGCGCGAGCAGCACGGCCGCATCGTCGGTCAGCAGCGACCCCCAGTCGCCGTCCTCCACATTGTCCGGGTTCCAGTAGCGCACGCAGCGGGCGAAATGGGTGAATTCCGCGAGGAGGTCGGCGAAGTTGCGCTCGTCGAGCCTGGCGTAGCCGGGCGCGAGCGCCGCCGGCGCGCGCGCGCCCTGACGCGTCCAGCGCGTCAGGATCAGCGGCTTCTGTGCAACGGTCTCCATTCACGCCTCCCCCGGAAGCGCGGGATCGGCGAGGGAGTAGGGATAGATGAAACTGCCGCGGGCGCGGGTTCTGCGGATGCGGAAGTCGACCTTGATCACCATCACGCCCGGCCTGTCGTCCGGAGCGGTGACGTCGCAGGCGAGAAGATCGATCCGTGCTTCCCAGCGCTCGATCGCCATGCTGACCGTGTCGCGCACTTCCTCCAGCAGCGATATCGAGCGGGGGCGGAAGACGAAGCGCTCAAGGTCGCAGCCATATTCCGGGAGCATCACCCGCTCGCCGGGCCGCGTCGAGAAGAGGATGCGAAGGCTCTCCTTGACGTCCTCGATCCCGCTCACGAGCCGAACCGATCCCGTGAGAATTCGGAATTCGGGGGGGAAACCCCACCCCGTTCCCAGCAGGGTGTCCGGCAGGCGGGCCGCCATTTCAGCCTCCGACGATCACGGTTGGACATCCCGCTGTCACTCTGCCGCCGTGAGCGCAGGCGTCGCCGATGCGCGCAAGCGGGATCCCGGTCACGAACACGGTGGACGAACCGGCGATGATGCTGTCCGGCGGACCGGTGCAGGTGGCGAAGTCGCCGACCTTGGCGGCGGGGAGCCCGCCGATCAGCACCGTCGGCACGCACGGGCCGGTGATCGGCCCGCCGACATGAGGGACCGGCGGCACCGCCGGACTTTGCATCGGGCAGGCGTGAAGATCGCCGAGGCGGGAAGCGGGAGGCATCAGTTGATCTGCACCAGCGCGCCCTTGACGGTCAGCACCGCCGCGCAGCTCAGCTCCCCCAGCCCGTCCGAATGGATCTTCAGCTGGCCGCTCGCGGTCTCCTTTATCTCCGGCGCCGAAACCGAATAGGGGGCGGTGGCGGTGACCGTCAGCTTGCCACCCGACTTTATCGTCATGTCCTTGCCGGACGAGATGTTCATCTCGCCGACGCTGTGGATGTCCACCTTCGCCTCGGTCATAACGATGGAGTTTCCATATTGGTCTTCCACGCGCACCTCCTTGTCCTTCTTGTCGGCGAGGCGGATGCGGCGGCCGTCCTTCGTCTTGATCTCCAGCACGACCTCGTCCTCCTTGTCGTTGAAGACCACCTCCAGGTTCGAGCGGCTGACGATCGCCTTGGTGTCGTTCTTTTCGTTGGGCGCATATTTGGGAGGCAGGGTCCTCGAATAGAGGCTGCCGAGGATGATCGGATCGCCGGGGCTGTCGTCCATGAAGCCGAGCACGACCTCGTCGCCGACCTCCGGATAGAAGAGTGCGCCGAACGTGTTGGACGCGTAGATCTGGCTCGGGCGCGCCCAGACGCCGTTCTCGCCGCCGACCAGCGGCAGGGTGACGAGCACTCGGAAGTCGCCGGTCGGGTCGGTGGCGACCTGCTTGACCTGCCCGGTATGGAGCCCGCGGATCGGCGGCAGAAGGCCGCCCGCCGCCGGAGCCGCCACCTCCGACGCGCGACTTCCGAAGCTTTCGGGCGCCATCCCAAGCCCGACGACGGTCTGCCAGTCGCCGGCCCGGATTACGTGGCGCACCGAGCCCACGAACGCGTTCCCCTCGAAGCGCGGGCCGACGCCCTTCAGGGTGAGCACGCTGCCCGGTTTCGCCAGCCGGCTTCCCTGGAACTGCGCGGTGCCCTGCACCGCGGCAAGCTTGGCGCGCAGCAGCGCGGCGCTCGACCAGCCCTTGAGCCTGGCCTCGGCGAGCAGCGCGCCGCTCTGCTGCGCGACCGTGTCGAGCGCGAACACCTTGGCCAGCTCCGCGGCTCCGAAATTGCCGGGGGCCGTGACCGTCGGGTCCTGCGCGGCGCCCACGATCACCGACTGCTCCCCATAGCTCCACGAGCGGCTCTTCACCGCTCCGGCCGCGACGGGGGCCGCCGCGTCGAGCGTCGCTTCGAGGCTGACGAGCGCCTGCTCGTAGTCGAGCTCCAGCACGGGCGAGGTCGCGGCTCCGGGAGCGATGACGTCCACCTTGGAATCCTCGACCACGACCACGCAGCCGCCGGCTTCCGCGCGAAGCAGCATGAGATCCCAATCGCAGGCGTTATACTGGACGAACGATTCGTGCGGCTCGGCGCTCGCCTCGTTCTTGCCGACCGTCCCGCCCGAGGCGGAGACGAGCGCTGCGATGAGGTCCCGGTCCGTCTTCTCGAGGCTGACGGCGCTGTTGCGCCTGAGGCTCATCGCCAGCAGCGGGTCGGCTGTCTCGATCACGAGCTGGGGCGAAACGCCCGGCAGGAGGCGCAGCGAATGGCGGACGATCACGCCGGAATGGAGGGTGTCCGCTTCCTCTCCGTAGCCCGCGCCGATGACGATCTTCGCGCCGGGAAGGAAGGTCTTCTCCCCGCTGAGCGGAAAAGCGGCGTCGTCCTTCGGCCCCTCGTAGAGGACGAGGCGCGCGCGCGGAACGCGATTGGCCTCGTTCCACGTCTCGACCGAGACGATCCGGTCGGTGTCCACCGCCTTCCCGCCGCTGTCGGAGCTCCGCGGGTGACCGCGGCGGGAAGTAGATCACTTCTCCGGCAGATCG
>DASQJV010000167.1:0-2413 GCA_035630855.1 Allosphingosinicella sp.
GTCCATCGCGTGCAGCGCGTTCCGGCGACCGAAAGCGGCGGCCGGATCCACACCTCGGCGGCGACCGTCGCGGTGCTGCCCGAGGCCGAGGATGTCGACGTGCAGATCGAGGACAAGGATCTGCGCATCGACGTCTATCGCTCGTCGGGGCCCGGCGGCCAGTCGGTCAACACCACCGACAGCGCGGTCCGCATCACCCACCTTCCCACCGGCCTGGTCGTGATCCAGCAGGACGAGAAGTCGCAGCACAAGAACAAGGCCAAGGCCCTGAAGGTGCTCCGAACCCGCCTCTACGAGCAGGAGCGAGAGCGGCTCGCCTCGGAGCGGGCCGGGGCGCGCAAGTCGATGGTCGGCTCCGGCGACCGCTCGGAGCGGATCCGGACCTACAATTTCCCGCAGGGCCGGGTCACCGACCATCGCATCAACCTGACCCTCCACCGCCTTCCCGAGATACTCGAAGGCCAGCTCGACGAGCTGATCGGAGCTCTCATCTCGGAGGACGAGGCGGAGCGCCTGGCGAGCCTGGATGATTGACAGAGAAAATCCTCCCCTGGCTTTCCGGGGGAGGGGGACCGCGCGAAGCGCGGTGGAGGGGTTCTTCGGACTCAGCATTGCCCCTCCACCATGCTTCGCATGGTCCCCCTCCCCTGCAAAGGCAGGGGAGGACTTAGGCAGTCCTCCCGCTGAATGTCGGTAAGAGCCGCCCTCGCCGCAGCAACTTCCCGCCTGGCGGGAACCAGCGACACCCCTCGCCTCGACGCCGAGCTGCTGATGGCTCACGCTTTGGGAATCGAACGGGAAGCTCTGTTGCTGGCGGCCGCGGATCAGGAAGTCCCCCCCGCCTTCGCCGCCCTCCTCGCCCGCCGCGAGACCGGCGAGCCGGTCGCCTACATCACCGGTCGCCGGGGCTTCTGGACGGTCGAGCTCGAGGTCGGCCCTGGCGTCCTCGTCCCGCGTCCCGACAGCGAGACCCTGATCGAGGCGGCGCTGTCGCATTTCGGCGACGCCGGTCCGAAGCGAATCCTCGACCTCGGGACCGGTCCCGGCACGCTTCTGCTCGCCGCGCTCGACCAGTGGCCGGGCGCCACCGGCCTCGGCGTCGACGCCTCGGAGGCCGCGCTCGCTTATGCCCGCCGCAACGCACGGCGGCTCGGCCTCGCCGGCCGGGCCGGGTTCCGCAAGGGCGACTGGGGCCAGGGGATCGAAGAGCGGTTCGACCTGCTCCTCTGCAACCCGCCTTATGTCGAGAGCGGCGCCGGCCTTCCCCGCGACGTGGCGGAATGGGAGCCTCACGAAGCGCTGTTCGCCTCCGACGACGGCCTCTCCGAATATCGCCGGCTCGCCCCGCAGATTCCGCGCCTGCTGGCGCCGGGCGGAATCGCCTGCCTGGAACTGGGGGCCGGACAAAGGGATTTGGTGGCGGCTCTGTTCGATCCGTCCTTGTTCACGATGAAGTCATACAAGGACCTTAAAGGTATCGAGCGCTGCCTGCTCCTCGGCTGTTGATTCAGGTCATCATCTTTCCGCTTGGATTTCGGTGCGGCCATAGCTACATAGGGGTCAGGGACGGGGCACTTCACAGCTAAGCATGCGTGAGGCCACCGTCGCCGACCCCCGATTGCTTAGGCGTCTCAGGACGTTCGCAGCGTGAGGTGGCGGAGGCCGCGCGTGCGGCCCTGCCCGGGTGTCGTGCTTAAAGTTTGCGGCCGGGAGGGGCCCGGTTGGCACAGTGGCGTGAATAGGACCACGAGGACGAGGACCTACATTTGATCAACAATCGTCAGAACGGCCGCCGTCGCGGCCGCGGTGGCGGCGGACCGCGTTCGCCGAACCAGTCGCCCAATGTGGGCAACCGGCAGGACAACCGCTCGCGCGGCAATGCCGCGCAGCTGCTCGAGAAGTACAAGGCGCTCGCCCGCGACGCGCAGCTTCAGGGCGACCGCGTGCAGTCCGAATATTGGCGGCGCGGGGATTGATCTCGATCCCGAGGAAGTTTTCGGGCGTGATCGTGTGGCCGCTGATCTCGGCGAGATATTGATCGTCGCCCAGTTCCTGGAGCAATTCGAGGACTTCGCCTTCCAGCTCCTTCATCCGCGCCATGGCGACATATAGGAAATTGCCGGTGCCGCAGGCGGGATCGAGCACCCTGGTTTGCGCCAGCTTGCCGTGGAAGCTTTCGACCAGCTTGCGCGCGGCTTCGCGGTCGCCGGCTTCGGCGGCTTCGGTGGCGGCGGCGCGGGCGCCGATCCAGTCCTGGCGGAGCGGCTCCATGATGGTGGGGCCGACGAGGCGCTCGACATAGGCGCGGGGCGTGTAATGTGCGCCGAGCTTGGCGCGTTCCTTCACGTCGAGCGCGCGTTCGAGGAGGGTGCCGAAGATGGCGGGCTCGACCTGACGCCAATCGGCATCGGCT
>DASQJV010000168.1:0-5408 GCA_035630855.1 Allosphingosinicella sp.
CACGATGCCAACCGTACGATGATTATGGACCTGCGCAATCCGCTGAAGCCGCGGCAAGCCGGCTCCTTTCAGAGCCTCGGCGGATACAGCATGCCACACAGCTTCGCACGCCTACCCAATGGCAACGTGCTGGCGACCTTCCAATATCCCGATCACGCCGGCCATATGGCGATCGGTGCCAAGACCGGGGGGCTGGTGGAGATCGACGATAGCGGCAAATTGGTGCGGTCGGCCAGCAATGCCGATCCGGCTTTCAAGGACGAGGGGTTACTCCCCTACGGTGTGGCGGTAATGCCGAAGATAGATCGGGTGGTCGTTACAAACTCGCCAATGGGCGACGACTTCCTCCTGACCAGCAACACGTACCAGATGTTTCGCCTGTCGGATCTCAAACTGCTGGGAACGTACCGGCTGGACCCAGGTCCCAGACTGAACGGCCACATCTCTCCCGAGGAGCCACGGATCGGGCCTGACGGGGCGGCATATATCCAGACCTTATCTTGCGGGATCCAGCGGGTCACCGGCATGGAGGGCCGCTTGCCCACCGCGAAGCTGGTCCACCAGTTTCCCGGGAGCTGGTGCGGCGTGCCGACCATCGTCGGCCATTATCTGGTGCAGAGCGTCCCCTCTATCCATGGCTATATCGTACTCGACATTGCCGATGGAGCCCGCCCGGTCGAGGTCTCTCGTCTCGTCATCGACGACAAATATTCGCCGCACTGGACAGGATGGGATCCAATATCGCGGCGCCTGGTCGTCACTTCAGAACAGTCCGGTGACCGAATGTACCTGCTCAAACTGGACGAGGCGAGCGGAGCTCTGACGATCGACGAATCCTTTCGAGGCGAGGACGGGAAGACGGGTTTCAGCTTCGCCAGGCAGGCATGGCCGCACGGATGGGCTGGGGAAGGCAAGCCGCATGGTGCGGTATTTTCGCGGTGATGCGTTAGCCTGAGCCCGCAACTCGCCTGATGCCTCGGCCACGGCCGTGCACTCGGCCTGACCCCTCGGCCTGCGTCCAGGTTCAGCGACGCGTCGCCGGCATTGAGGCGCGTCGCCGGTCGACCCGGATCGCGATTCTTTCCCCGGCTTCCCCGAGACGCTCGCGCAGGTCGAGTCTCGCGAGCGCCTTGCGTTCTTCCGGGAGATTCGATCGCTCGATGATCCGGTCGGCTTCCCGCTCGACCGCTGCGAGCGCTGCCTGGCACGTGCCGACGATGCGCGCCGCCGCGGAATGGGTTTCGAGCGAAGCCGGCAGCAGCCTGATCTCTCGCGAGACGCAATCGGCGAAGCGCGAAGCGGCGACCTCGATTGAGGTCGGCGGGTCCGCCAGCCAGGGCGGCTGCAGGACGGGGGACTGCTGGGCGAAAGCGACTGCGGGAAGCAGTGAGAGTCCAAAGCAGGCGGCGGAGCGGAGCATTGTCGGAACCCCTTGCATCGGCCTCTTGATAGCATTTCGCGACCGCGCCTGCGAGCGTCCGGTATTACCCGTCGCGGACGTCGGCGGGACCGTGGTGTATTGCGCGACTAATACTCCCATGCTAATGCGCTGGCATGGCTGATGAAATCGAGATCGTGCCCGGCAGGACCCGTCGGCTCGCAACCGTGAAAGAGGCGGACAGGCTTCCGGTTGCGCTGGAACCGGAGCCCGCGCCCTCGCCGGTGCTTGAGCGCCTCCACGCCCTCATCCGGCGCGGCTATACGGCCGAGCTCGGAACCGCCGGCAATCCCGACCGGGTGGTGCTCCGCCATCTCGGCCTCGCGCCCGACCTCGTCCTCCACGCCAGCGGCGACCTCGAGGGGCTGGACGCGCGCCGGCCGCGCTACAAGCGCGACATCGATCCGCCCGCCCGGATCGGCGGCGGCACCGACGCCGACCATCTGCGCTTCATGCGCTTCCTCGACACCGTGCCCCCGGTCACCTTCTGGCACCGCAACCGCCCGTGGCGGAAGAAATATCTCTATCTCCCGGCGGTGCTGATCGCCGTCTGGGGGATCTGCGTGATGCTGACCGTGATGCTCTTCGGCGGCTGACCCGGCGCCTCCGCCCGGTCAGTCCCCCTCACCGACCGCCGGGAAGCTCAGATAATGCAGCCGCCGGACCTCGCGGCGGCCGCGGACCACCGTGTCGAGGATCAGCCCGACTCCGAAGCTCAGGAAGGCGACGACCATCATCCCGGTGACCAGGATCGCGGTCGGGAAGCGCGGCACGAGGCCGGTCTCGGCATAGGTCAGGATCAGCGGGACGGCGAGGACGAGGCCGAGGCCGGCGAGGAAGGCGGCGAAGCCGCCGTAGAAGAGGACCGGGCGCTCGATCCGGAAGAGGTGGAGGATGGTGCGCATGATCCGCCAGCCGTCGCGCCAGGTGCTGAGCTTGGAGACCGAGCCTTCGGGGCGGGCGCCGTAGGCGGTGACCACCTCCGCCACGGGCATTGCGAGCTCGAGCGCGTGAACGCTGATCTCGGTCTCGGTCTCGAAGCCCCGCGACAGGGCCGGGAAGCTCTTGGCGAAGCGCCTCGAGAAGACCCGGTAGCCGGAGAAGATGTCGGTGAAGCTTCGCCCGAACAGTCCGGCGAGGATCGAGGTGAACAGCCGGTTGCCGAGCCGGTGGCCGCGGCGATAGGCTTCCTCGACCTCCGACCTGCGGGCGCCGACCACCATGTCGAGCCGCTCGTCGACGAGGCGCGAGACCAGCTCGGGCGCGGCGGAGGCGTCGTAGGTGGAATCGCCGTCGGCCATGACGTAGACGTCCGCCTCGATGTCGGCGAACATCCGGCGGACGACATGGCCCTTGCCCTGCATCCGCTCCTCGCGGACGATCGCCCCGGCCGCCGCCGCCACCTCGCGGGTCCGGTCGCCGCTGTTGTTGTCGTAGACATAGACATGCGCGGACGGAAGCGCGGCCCGGAACGCCGCCACCGTCCGGGCGATCGCCGCCTCCTCATTGTAGCAGGGGAGGAGGATTGCGATCCGAAGCTTCGACTGATCCACTGGCGGCTGCCCCCCTGCGGTTCGGCCTGAGCCTGTCGA
The DNA here is from genome assembly GCA_035630855.1 of Allosphingosinicella sp. Classification (GTDB taxonomy): domain Bacteria; phylum Pseudomonadota; class Alphaproteobacteria; order Sphingomonadales; family Sphingomonadaceae; genus Allosphingosinicella. The sequence goes on from DASQJV010000168.1 coordinate 3,031, forward strand.
AGGCCCTCTTTGAGTAAAGGAGAGGGCTTCGACAAGCTCAGCGCGAACGGATTTACGCGTCCTTTTTCTTCGCCCTGGGCTTCCTGGCGGGAGCCTCCTCCGCGGGAGCCTGCGGGACGGTTTCGGCTTTCTTCGCCTTGCTCTTCTTCGCGGGCGCCGCGGCAGCCTCTTCGACCGCTTCGGCCCTTGCCTTGCCCTTCTTCGCCGGCTTCGCCTCGACCTCGGCCGGAGCGGCCTCGGCGGCCTTGGCCTTCTTCGCTGCGGGCTTCTTCTTCGCCTTGGGCGCGTGATCGTGATCGTGGTCGCAATCCGGCCCGTGGACGTGGCCGGTATCGGTCGACTCGATCTCGGCCTGAAGCGCCTCGCGGCTCACCGTCCGCTCGCTGATCTCGGCCTTGGCGAAGAGATAGTCGACCACCTTGTCCTCGAACAAAGGCGCCCGCAATTGTGCGGCGGCCATCGGTTCGTTTTTCACGTATTCGACGAACTTCTGGCGGTCCTCGGGACGGTATTGCTGGGCCGCCTGCATGATCAGCTGGTTCATCTCATTGTCGTTGATCATGATCCCGCCCTTCTGCCCGATCTCGGACAGCAGCAGGCCGAGCCGCACCCGGCGCTCGGCGATGGCGCGATAATCCTCGCGCTCGCTCTCCATCTCCGCGCGGGCGGCCTCGGGATCCTCCTCCTGGCCCGCCTCATTCTCGAGCTGCTGCCAGATCTGGTTGAACTCGGCCTCGACCATCGAGGGCGGGACCTCGAAATCGTGGCTCTCGGCGAGCTGGTCGAGAAGCCTGCGCTTCATGTGGGTCCGGGTCAGCCCGCCCAGCTCCTGCTCGACCTGGCCCTTCATCAGCTCGCGCAGCTGATCGATGCCCTCGAGCCCCATCGACTGGGCGAAGCCGTCGTCCATCTTCGTCGCGCGCGGCTTCTGGACCTCGCCGACGGTGACCTCGAAGACGGCGGCGCGGCCCTTCAGATAGGCGACCGGATAGGCTTCCGGGAAGGTGACGTTGAGCGTGCGCTGCTCGTTGGCCTTGGCCCCGATCAGCTGCTCCTCGAAGCCGGGGATGAGCCGGCCCGAGCCGAGCTCGACCCGCATCGATTCGCCCTTGCCGCCCTCGAACGGCTCGCCGTCGACCTTGCCTTCATAGTCGATGACGACGAGGTCGCCGGATTCGGCGGCGGCTCCGGCCGGAGCGGGCTCGAAGCTCTTCTGGCCCTCGGCGAGCCTGGCGATGGCGGAGTCGATCTCCTCGGCGCTCGGCTCGACGATCAGCCGCTCGAGCTTGAGGCCCTCGATCCGGGGCTCGGGCACGTCCGGAAGGGTCTCGAGCTCGACCTTGACGATCGCGTCCCGGCCCGGGCCGCCTTCCTCGAGCTCGACCTGCGGGTTCATCGCCGGCCTCAATTTGTGCTCGGCGATCAGCTTCTGGACGCCCTCCTGGACGGCGGTGTTCAGGGCCTCCTGCTCGATCGCGGCGCCGTGCATCTTGCGCACGAGGTTGGCCGGCACCTTGCCGGGGCGGAAGCCGGGCATCCGGATCTGCGGCGCAACTTTCTTCAGCTCGCCGTCGACCCGGGCGTCGATGTCCTTCTTCTCGATGGTGATGCGGTAGGCTCGCTTGAGGCCCTGGTTCAACGTCTCGACGGTCTGCATGGTTTAAAAGCTCTGCCTTCGTATCGGGAGTGCGGTCCTGAGCGAGCGCAGCGAGGCGAAGCTGGTGCGGGCGAAGGGACTCGAACCCCCACATCTTTCGATACCAGGACCTAAACCTGGCGCGTCTACCAGTTCCGCCACGCCCGCTTAGGCCGCCGGTCGCGCGGGGATATAGCAGGGCTGGCGCGGGGGGCAAGGGCGGTAGCGGCGAGCGGTACTTGCCGCAGGGTCGAGACGCGGGGCGCTCATTCCGAGCGGGTTCCCTGCATAGCTTCTGAAGGAATGATGGCGGACGCGTCCGCCTTTTCCATGGCCGTGCACTCGGTCGGGCGCCGCCGCCTCTCCGCCGACAGTCCCGGCACCCGATTTTTGAAAGGCACGAAGGCGCGAAGGGACAATTAGAAAAGCGCGCTGTCGCGAGGCCAAGCGGGCTTGGCCGGGCGCCTCGCGGGCATCGAGCGGGAGCAGGATCTGAAGCGAGTCCGTTTACCAGTCCGACCACGCGAACCGGAACTCGGGTCACTCGGGGGCAAGGCGGCGGCGCGAGAGACTTACAGCCAGCTGAGGAAGCCAGCGTCTGAAATGCGCCAATGGCTGCCGTTCAGTGCCTGATCCGCTAATCCGAAAACGAACGCTTGCCGGGCACATTTGGGCTTCGGCTCCACGCGCAATCGCGTTGCGCAGTTGGTGCCTGCATGGCAAAGTGTCCACCCATGACCGC
>DASQJV010000169.1:0-4931 GCA_035630855.1 Allosphingosinicella sp.
CAGCATTATAATTGCGCCGCCTTCGCCCGAGTGGAGTCACCGATGAGCCGTTTTCGAGTGCTGTTTCATGGACAATTCGCAAAGATGCATGCGAGCGACGACGGCTTCATGGGGATGGATCGTCCCTATGAAGGGTTCTACGCGTCGCGCCTGCTGACTGCGGCGTCGCGCGATGCCGCCATAATTCTGGGTCGGGAGCTTATCAGGGAAGAACTCGACGCGACCGTGCTCCGCGGCCGCCAAGGCGACTTGGTAGCGCTGGATGCCGAAGAAGTGGAGGCGGTTGAGAGCCCGGACGTCATGGTGCCGGACAAGGGCTTTACATTTTTACTGATGCCGTGTCCCGGCTCCGAACACCACCTCCATCCGCGCCTCCTCCCAAGGCACCTGAGCTACTGCCCTTACCGAGAAAACTTCCGTTCTGAGAGATAGACGATGCGTCCTATTGACTGGCATATCAACGCGGACGGGTACGTTACGGGAGCCGATGTACACGATGGAAGGCTCGCGGAATTCTCGTTCGAAGAGCGGACCTTCAAGGTCCGCATCGCGGGAATCGGGGGTGGAGTCAGCGAATTTGCATTCGGTGGTGTCACAAAATTGCATGCCGACCTCGTGGAAGAACAGATTGTCTACGCGGTCTTTGCCTGGAAGATCGGCCAGACTCCCGAATTCTCGCCCCATGCGGAGGACAATCCGTGGCGCCAGCTCGCGTGGCCGGCATCGGATGACGATCTGCCCGCGTTCGTCACCAGGCTATCCAGAGACAATCCTGGATCCTACCTCTTGCAGATATCCTGTTCCTACGGCGGGGACGTGGCGTTGATCTGCCGGGACATCCAAGTTTTCGACGTTTCGTAGCCCGGACCTGGAATCGATTTCCTACCGCCCTGCAGCAGGCGAAGGATTGAGCATCTGGCGAAGTCCGGGAGCCCCGCTCGGCCTTCCCACGCCGCCGCCGCGTTGATAAGAGGTCGCCGCGACACAGGCACGAGGACAAGGCATGGCGGCGGAAGGCGAGATCGAGAAGGAAGTCATCGTCCACAGGAAGGGCTATGAGGGCTTCCTGTTCCTGATGAAATGGGGCGCGATCATCTCGCTGGTCCTCGGCCTCATCGTCGTCCTGCTGATCAGCGAATAGCCGGGCCGGTGAAGCTCGCGATCCTGAAGGAGACGGCGGACTCCGAGCGCAGGGTCGCGGCGACTCCGGAGACGGTCAGGAAGTTCGTCGCTTTGGGCGCCGAGGTCGCGGTCGAGGCCGGCGCCGGCCTTTCGGCCTCCGTCGCCGATTCCGATTACGAAGGCGCGGGCGCGAGCGTCGGCCCGCGCGCGGCGGCGCTCGCCGGCGCCGACGCGATCCTGGGCGTGCAGGGGCCGGAGCCGGCGTCGCTGCAGGGCGCGAAGCCCGGCGCTCTGGTGGTCGCCATCCTCGACCCGTTGCGGCAGCGCGAGCGGGTCGACGCCTATGCGTCGGCCGGCCTGGAAGCGCTGGCGATGGAGCTGATGCCGCGAATCACCCGCGCCCAGTCGATGGACGTGCTCTCCAGCCAGGCCAATCTCGCCGGCTACAAGGCGGTGCTCGACGCGGCCGCCGAATATGGCCGAGCCTTTCCGATGATGATGACCGCGGCCGGCACCATCCCAGCCGCGCGGGTGTTCGTGATGGGGGTCGGAGTCGCCGGGCTGCAGGCAATCGCGACCGCTCGCCGCCTCGGCGCGATCGTCTCGGCGACCGACGTCCGCGCCGCGACCCGGGAGCAGATCGAGAGCCTCGGCGCCAAGGCGGTCTTCGTCGAGAAGGTGGCGGGGATCGAGGGCGAGGGGGCCGGCGGCTATGCGACCGAAATGTCGGACGAGTACAAGGCGGCTCAGGCCGAGCTCGTCTCCGGCCATATCGCCAGGCAGGACATCGTCATCACCACCGCGCTCATCCCGCGCCGTCCGGCGCCCCGGCTGATCTCCGACTCCCAGCTCGCCTCGATGCGTCCGGGGAGCGTCGTCGTCGACCTCGCCGTCGAGCAGGGCGGCAATGTCGAGGGCTCGGTTGCGGGCGAGGTCGCCGAGCGGCACGGGGTCCGGATCGTCGGCCACCGCAACGTGCCGAGCCGCCTCGCCGCCGATTCCTCCGCCCTCTACGCCCGCAACCTCTACAATTTCCTCTCGGCTTTCTGGGACAAGGAGGCCGGCCGGCCGGTCCTCCCCGACGAGGACGAGATCGTGAAGGGCGTTCGCCTGACCCAAAGCGGGAAGGTCGTCCACGAACGCCTGCTCGGCTGAGGCAGGTCGTCCGCATGGAAAAAACCCGCTTCGGGCGCCCCGCCAGCCGTTGACAGCGCCCCTCGCGGACCCTATTTCGCGCTCATCCCGATAACCGGTCGTCCGGCGGCGCTTTTGTGCGCTCGTCGGCTATCGCTGTTTTAGGGAAATGGCAGGTGCGGATGTCCCCCGGACATCCGCAGCCCTGTCTGGGGGACAGGGCGACCTGTCCATTTTCGAAGCGTCGAGATGGGGCGGCGGCCATCCCGCCCCGTGGAGCAGGAGAATAGTTCATGGCTCGTATTGCTGGGGTTAACATCCCGACCAACAAGCGCGTGGTGATCGCGCTGACCTACATTCACGGAATCGGCCGGACCAAGGCGGTCCAGATCGCCGAGAAGCTGGGCATCGCCCCCGAGCGCCGGGTCCAGGACCTCTCCGACCAGGAGGTGCTCCAGATCCGCGAGACGATCGACGCCGACTATCAGGTCGAGGGCGATCTGCGCCGCGAAGTCGCGATGAACATCAAGCGCCTGATGGACCTCGCCTCCTACCGCGGCCTTCGCCACCGCAAGGGCCTGCCGGTCCGCGGCCAGCGCACCCATACCAACGCCCGCACCCGCAAGGGCAAGGCCAAGCCGATCGCCGGCAAGAAGAAATAAGGGATCGGACGAATGGCACAGGCACCGCAGCGCCTCCGCAGGCGCGAACGCAAGAACATCACCGCCGGAGTGGCTCACGTCAACGCCAGCTTCAACAACACGATGATCACCATCACCGACGCCCAGGGCAACGCCATCGCCTGGTCGAGCGCGGGGATGATGGGCTTCAAGGGCTCGCGCAAGTCGACCCCCTACGCCGCCCAGGTCGCTGCCGAGGACGCCGGCAAGAAGGCCGCCGAGCATGGCGTCAGGACCCTCGAGGTCGAGGTCAAGGGCCCCGGCTCGGGCCGCGAGAGCGCCCTTCGCGCCCTCCAGGCGGTCGGCTTCCAGATCACCTCGATCCGCGACGTCACCCCGATCCCGCACAACGGCGTCCGCCCGTCCAAGCGCCGCCGGGTCTGAGCGCTTCGGCCGAAGCGCTGCTTCGGCCGAGAGCAAGAAATTCAAAGAGGAAGGCAAGCCGCCTTCCGAAAGCCAGAGGTAGATAATGGCCGTCAACGCTAAGAACTGGCAGGAAATGAAGAAACCCAACGCGCTCGAGAAGAAGGTGGGCGGAGGCGACAGCCGCCGCCGGGCGACCTTCGTCGCCGAGCCGCTGGAGCGGGGCTTCGGCCTCACCCTCGGCAACTCGCTTCGCCGGGTGCTCTTGTCGTCGCTCCAGGGCGCCGCCGTCACCTCGATCCGGATCGAGGGCGTTCTGCACGAGTTCAGCAGCCTCGCCGGAGTGCGCGAGGACATCACCGACCTCGTCCTCAACGTCAAGCAGGTCGCCCTGCGCATGGAGGGCGACCAGCCGCGCCGGCTCGCGCTCTCGGCGACCGGCCCCGGCGAGGTCACCGCCGGCCAGATCGCCACCACCGGCGACATCGAGGTGATGAACCCGGACCTCGTCCTGTGCCATCTCGACGACGGCGCGACCTTGAACATGGAGCTGACCGCCGAGGCCGGCAAGGGCTATGTCCCCGCCGCCTCCAACCGCCCGGCCGACGCTCCGATCGGGATCATCCCGGTCGACGCCCTGTACAGCCCGGTGCGCCAGGTCAGCTACAAGGTCGAGAACACGAGGGTCGGCCAGGAGCTCGATTACGACAAGCTCACCCTGACGGTCGAGACCGACGGCACGATCACGCCGGACGACGCGGTCGCCTACGCCGCCCGGATCCTCCAGGACCAGCTGCAGCTGTTCGTCCACTTCGACGACAGCCTCGCCGCCCATGTGCCGAGCCACGGCCACGGCATGGGCCCGTCGGCCGCCGAGACCGAGCAGGACGCCAACCAGCTCAACCGCTACCTCCTCAAGAAGGTGGACGAGCTGGAGCTGTCGGTGCGCAGCGCCAACTGCCTGAAGAACGACAATATCATCTACATCGGCGACCTCGTGCAGAAGACCGAGGCGGAGATGCTGCGGACGCCGAACTTCGGGCGCAAGTCGCTCAATGAGATCAAGGAAGTGCTCTCGAGCATGGGGCTGAGGCTCGGGATGGATATCCCGGGCTGGCCGCCTGAGAATATCGAAGAAATGGCCAAGAAGCTCGAACAAGAGCTTCTCGGCTGACAGTCACGTTAAACGTGAATGTCACGAAAGGCCGTCCCGCCAGGGGCGGCCTTTTCGCATTTCCTCGTTGTGTGAAGGCGGCCAGCTCTGGCCGTCGGAGATCGGCCGGATCAGCCGGCAGTGCGGGGCAGTGATGGCCCGGCCGACAGAGGGAGCGCGGCGCGCCGCGTGACCGGCCTCTGGCTAAAGAGAGATGGCGAAGAAGCTCGAGCAGGAGCTGCTGGGCTAAGCCGACAGCCCTCGCTCGAAAGGAAGGCCGCCCCGGCAGGGGCGGCCAGGTGGCCCCTTCGGCAGGCTCAGGGGCAGGCTCGGAGATTGGCCGGATCAGGCGACAGTGCGGGCACTGACGGCCGGGCCGCCAAGGCGCGGCGCAACTGAGCGCCCGACCCCGATAAACGTGCGCACTCGCATATGTTGGAGGCGAGAGGCCCAAGGGGCGCCGGAGAACGTCTGGGAAC
>DASQJV010000170.1:0-7873 GCA_035630855.1 Allosphingosinicella sp.
TTCGGCGACCGACGATCCCGTTCACGACGGGCTTACCGCGTTCGGAAAGGCGGTCGTCCGTGAGATGAACCGGCTGGGAATGATGGTCGATTTGAGCCACGTCTCGCCGAAGACCATGCACGACGCCCTCGACTCGACGTCGGCGCCGGTCATCTTCTCGCATTCGAACGCGCGCGCACTGATGGACCATGCCCGCAACGTCCCCGACGACATCCTCAAGCGGCTTCCCGCCAATGGCGGCGTGGTCATGGTGAACTTCTTCCCGGGCTTCCTCTCGACCGCCTATCGCGAGCGCTCGGCTGCGCGCGACGCCGAGGATGCCCGGCTCAAGAACCTCTATTCCGGCCAGCCCGAACGCCGCAAGGCGGCGCTCGACGCCTGGGATTCGGCCCATCCCGCCGTGGAGGTCCCGCTGACCCAGGTCGCCGACCATATCGAGCATGTCCGGCGGATCGCCGGAGTCGACCATGTCGGAATCGGCTCCGATTTCGACGGCATCAGCGGAACCTCGCCCAAGGGGCTGGAAGGGGTGGAGGCCTATCCGGCGCTGCTCGCCGAGCTGGCCCGGCGCGGCTGGAGCGATTCCGACCTCGCCAAGCTGGCGGGGGGCAACATCCTCAGGGCGATGGAGCGGGCGGAGCGGGTGGCGGCGGGGATGAAGGGACAGCCGCCGCTGATCGCGACGATCGAGGCGATGGACAAGCCCAAGCCCTGATCCCCCTCCCTGCAAGGAAGGGGAGGATCAGGGCGCGACCGTCGGCGCCGTGTTCACCTCGCCGGCCCGCTGCGGCTCGGTCTCTTCCGGCAGCGGCGCCTCGTCGACGGGGAGCGGCCGGCCGATCCAGATCGCGTCGATCAGATGGTCGCGCTTCTCGTTGGCCGTGTTGGGATGGACGAGGATGCTGAGGCCGCGATTGTTCAGCATCAGCCAGGGGACGAGGGTGCCGAACAATTGCTGCTCGAAGGCGATCTGGAACATCGCCTGGCTGTGCGGCCCGACCGGCCGGTCATGGACCGTGCCGAGACGCATCGCGAAACGCTCGCCCGCCGCTTCCCGGATCGCCAGCGCGTCGGCGCGCTGGGTCGCGGGGTCGAAATAGATATGGGCGTGGTAGCTCGCGATCTCGGCGATCCGCCTTATCCCGCTCATCTCAGACCGCCGGGTAGCGAAGCCGTCCGAGGAAGCGGCTGAGCGAGGGCAGCCGGTCGCGATTGCCGCGCCACTGCGCCTTGACCTTCTCGAAGCGCATGACGTCGTCGATCCTTCGGGCGAGGAAGGCGCGGGTCGCGGCCAGGCCCTCGCTGTCGTCGTCGAGATAGACGAGGCTGGTCGAGCCGTAGACGCCCATCAGGATGGCGCGCTTGGAATAATGGTTGAAGTCGGTCGCCTTGTCGCCGGCGATCCGCCACATCCGGTCGGCGGCGCGCCAGCCGAGCCGGCCGGCGAGCGGCAAATTCTGCGGCTGGGCGAGGATGGCCAGCGCCCTGCGCAGCGCCTCCTTGTGCGGGGCGATCACCTCGAGCCGGTACATGACGAGGCCGGAGATGCGCTCGCGTATCTTCATCGCCTCGATCTTTTCGAGCGGGAAGGCGGCGGCCATCGAGCGGTCGATCGCGTCGAACCAGGCGTCGATCATGTCGGTCGCTCCGCCCGGGAAGGCGAGTCGGGCGCGTGGCGCCGGAACGCCGAGCTCGGCCGCCGCCATGGCCAGCGCCTTGTCGCTCCAGCCGTCGAACACGGCGTTGGCGGGGATGAGCGGGGCCAGCGCCATGCGCAGCTCGTCGAGAGTCATCTCGGTCGGGGCGATTTCGGGCATGAGGCGAGAATGATCCTCACCGAGGAAGGATGCAACACAAACCCTCTCCCTGCAGGGGAGAGGGACAGGCGGGCGAAGCTCGCCAGGGTGAGGGCACTTGCAGAACTCTGACTGCCCTCACCCTCCCACCGCTACGCGGCGGGCCCCTCCCTCTCCCCTTCAGGGAGAGGGGTTTTCTCGGGAAGCCTTATCAGCAAGAGCGAGACCGCGATCAGAGCCGCTCCGGCGGCGTCGGCGAGGCTGAACGTCTCGCCATAAACGAAGCGGCCGATCACCGCTCCGGCGGCGGGCTGGGCGAGGAGGCCGAGGCCGACGACGACGGGGGAGAGATAGCCGACCGCGTAGACCAGCAGGCCCTGGCCGACGACCTGGCTTCCGAAGGAGAGGATGAGCAAGGGGGTCCAGTCGCCCGGAACCACCTTCTGGCCGAGGGCCAGGGAGAGCAGCAGCAGGGGAAGGGCGCCCGCGGCGGTGGCGATGGCGAGGACGGGCCAGGGCGCCATCGTCTTGCGGGCCTTGTCGACGGCGATCAGATAGCCGGTGTAGAGCAGGCCGGCGGCGAGGGCGAAGAGATCGCCGGTGAAATTCTCCGGCGAAAGCTCGTAGCTCGAGCCCATCAGCAAGGCGGCTCCGAGCGCGGCCAGCAGCAAAGCGACCGCCTGCACCGCGCGCGGCAGACGGCGCAGGATGAAGAAGCCGTAGACGACCAGGACGAAGCTCGAGGCGTTGCCGAACAGGCTCGCATTGGCGAGCTTGGTGAGTCCGATCCCGACGTGCCAGGCGGCGAGGTCGATCGCGAGGAAGACTCCGCCGGCCGCGACCATCGCGACCAGGCTCCAGGGCGGAGCCTCCCGCCCCGACTGCTGGCGCCAGGCCAGCAGGGCGAGGAAAGGGATGGCGAGCGCGAGCCGCCAGAATCCGGAGGCGACCGGCCCGACGTCGGCCAGCCGGACCATCCACGGGCCGAGCGCGAGGATGAGGTTGCCGAGGATGAGGGCCGGAAAGGCGTAGCGGCCCGCCTCGGCGGCGCGGGATGATCGAGATTGCTGCATTGTCGCTTCCGCGCCGCTAGGGGTCGCCGCTCCCCCGCGTCAAGGAAAGTAGATGCCGACCCTCTTCGATCCCATCCAGCTCGGCGCGACGCTGTGCCCCAACCGGATCGTCATGGCCCCGCTGACCCGCGGCCGGGCGACCCGCGCGCATGTCCCGACCGGGCTGATGGCCGAATATTACCGCCAGCGCTCCGGCGCCGGGCTGATCATCACCGAGGCGACGGGAATGAGCCGCCAGGGCCTGGGCTGGCCCTATGCGCCCGGCATCTGGACCGAGGAGCAGAGGGAGGCGTGGAAGCCGGTGGTCGAGGCGGTGCACGAGGCCGGCGGCCGGATCTTCTGCCAGCTCTGGCACATGGGCCGAGTCGTCCATCCGAGCTTCCTCGGCGGCGAGCCGCCCGTCTCCGCCTCCGCCACCACCGCGCCCTACAAGGCGCATACCTACGAGGGGCGGCAGCCTTATGCGGAAGCGCGGCCGCTCCGGCTCGACGAGATACCGGCGCTGCTCGACGATTACGCCCGGGCCGCGGCCTATGCGATCGCGGCGGGGTTCGACGGAGTCCAGCTGCACGCGGCCAATGGCTATCTGATCGACCAGTTCCTGCGCGATTCGACCAATAAGCGCGACGACGATTATGGCGGCCCGGTCGAGAACCGGATCCGGCTGCTCGCCGTGGCGACCCGGGCGATCGCCGACATGGTCGGACCGGAGCGGACGGCGGTCCGCCTCTCCCCCAACAGCGAGACCCAGGGTTGCGAGGACAGCGATCCGGAGGCCCTGTTCACCGCCGCCGCCGAGGCCTTGGCCGAAATCGGCATCGCCTTCCTCGAGCTTCGCGAGCCGGGGCCCGACGGGACGTTCGGCAAGTCGGAGGTCCCGCCCGTCGCGCCCTCCATCCGCAAGGTCTTCCCGGCGCCCCTCGTGCTCAATTCCGACTTCAACCTGGAGCGGGCGCAGGCCGCGCTCGAGGAGGAGCGGGCGGACGCGATCAGCTTCGGCCGCCCCTTCATCTCCAACCCCGACCTGCCGGCGCGGCTTCTCAGCGGCGCCGAGCTGGCGCCCGACGTCATGGCGACCTGGTACAGCCAGGGGCCGGAAGGCTATACCGATTATCCGGAGGCGGAGGCCGTCCCCGCGTGAGCGAGGAGGAGACAAGGCCGCCCTGCTTCCTGTGCGGCCGGCCGCTCGGCGCCCGGGTCGAATGGCACCACCCGGTGCCGAGGAGCCGCGGCGGCCGCGAGACGGTGCCGGTCCACCCGATCTGCCATCGCGCCATCCACCGGACGCTGGACAACAAGGCGCTGGCGCGGGACTATGCCTCGGCGGCGGCTCTTCGTTCGCATCCGGAGCTGGCGCGGTTCATCGCCTGGGTGGGCGGCAAGGATCCGGATTTCCACGTGCCGACCCGGCGGGGGCGAAGATGAGACGATGGGTCAGGGTCCTCCAGCGTCTCTTCCTGGGCCTGGTGTTCGCCGGAATCCTGCTCGTCGGCTTCGCTTACTGGACGGCGGTCTCCGATCCCGTCGCGCGGAACGCCCGGATCGCGGTCGCCGGCTGGCCGGCCGGCGAGCCGGGGCTCCGGCTCCTGCTCCTGTCGGACATCCACGTCGGCGGACCGGACATGCCTCCGGAGCGGCTCCGCCGGATCGTCGGGCAGATCAACCGGCTGAGCCCCGACATCGTCCTCATCGCCGGCGACTTCGTCACCGACAAGCGCCTCGCCACCCATCATTATTCCCACGACGAGGCGGTCGCTCCGCTGGCCGGCCTGCGCCCGAGGCTCGCCACCGTCGCGGTGCTCGGCAACCACGACCATTGGCGCGACGCCGCCGCCGCCCGCCGGGCGCTGGCCCGGGCCGGAATCCGCCTGCTGGAGAATGATGCCGTGCAGCTGGGCCCGGTCGCGGTCGGCGGGCTCGACGACGATTTCACGGACCGGGCGGACCTTCCACGCACCCTCGCCGCGTTGCGGAGGCTCCGGGGGCCGAAGCTGATCCTCAGCCACAGCCCGGATCCGTTCGCCGATCCGGCGCCCGACGTCTTCCTGATGCTGGCCGGCCATACCCATTGCGGCCAGGTGTCGCCGCCGCTCGTCGGGCCGCTCTCGACCATGTCCGACCATGGCCGTCGCTACGCCTGCGGCCTGGTCCGCGAGCGCGGCAGGATCCTCGTCGTCACCGCCGGCCTCGGCACCAGCGGAATCCCGCTCCGGCTCGGAGCGGTGCCCGACATGTGGCTGGTCGAGATCGGCCCTAGGTCAGCCGGGCGGCGCTGACTCCGACGTAGAGGCCGATCGCCAGGAACAGGATTCCGAGCCCGATCCTTATCCCTTTGAGCGGCACCGACCTGGCCAGTTGCTCGCCGAGCGTCGCGGCGGGAAGGCTGGAGGCCAGGATTCCGGCGGTCGCGCCGGCGGCGGCCAGGAGGAAGGAGTCGAACCGGGCGGCGAGGGCGAAGGTCAGGAACTGGGTCTTGTCGCCGAACTCGAGCACGAAGAAGGAGGCCGCGGCGACGAGGAACGGGCCGGCGCTCGAAGTGCCGGCCGATTCGTAGGGCCGCGGGCGGATCAGCCCGGCGGACCCGGCGAAGATCAAAGCGAGCGCCACCAGCATCGATACCGCCCTTGGGACGATCATGCCGTGGACGAGGGTCCCGCCATAGGCCGCGAGCAGGCTGTTGGCGAGCGCCGCCACCGCCACTCCGGCGAGGATCGGACCCGGCCGGCGGTAGCGCACGGCGAGCGCGATGACGAGCAGCTGGGTCTTGTCGCCCCACTCGCCGAGCAGGGCGGCGACGAAGCTGGTGAGAAGGGCCTCCAAGGCCTCAGCCGCAGAGCCGCACCGAGACCGAGGCGAGCATCGCCTCCGCCGCGCTCTCCTCCGTCCGCTCGCAGCCGATCGCGTCCTGGAGCCGGCCGAGGTAGAGCGCCCTCGGGCAGGCGCCGCGATCCTCGGCCATCGCCCGTTCGAGCGCGTCGGCGACCCTGACCGCGGTGGTCAGGCCATAGGCGGCGGCGAGACGCCTGATGCCGTCGACGCTGTCGTGAAAGTCGCGCATCGAAAGCCGTCCGGCCGCGCACTGAAGACCGGCCAGCCGCTCGCAAAGCTCCGCTCTGACGAGCTTCATTCCATCCGCTTCCACCCGCATCGCTTCGCTCCCCATCCCGGGTCGAAGCGACGATGCGCCCTTATGGTTACCGCTTGGTTAAAGCGCGGCGTGACTTTCGGCCTGTGGCAAGGCTGGGTCGGGCGGGTCATAAAGGTGATTTACACAACTAATACAGTATGACAGATTGAGCAGACGATTTCCCCGGGGGTTCCCAATGCTCGATCTGAACGGCGCCAGGCGCGCCCATGGCCGAAGGACGCGCTCTCTCGCCTCGACTCCCCGCGATCGATACCGCCGCGCCGACTGAGGGACGGGACATGCTCGGCAGGATCGCGGCGTTCGAGTTCCGCTACCAGATCAGGAGCCCGCTCTTCGTCGCGGCCGCCTTCCTCCTCTTCGCCGGTGCCTTCGTCGACATGGCGATGGCGAAGGTGGTGACCAGCGGGGGCGGAAACGTCCTCTACAACGCGCCGCACGCCATCATCATGTCGCATCTCATGGTGTCGCTGGTCTTCCTGTTCGTCGGAGCGGCCTTCGTGTCGAACGCCGTCGTGCGCGACGACCAGACCGGATTCGGGCCGATTGTCCGCTCCACCCGGATCGGCAAGGCCGACTATCTGCTCGGCCGGTTCCTCGGCGCTTTCGCCGTCGGCGCCCTGATCATGGCGGCGGTGACGCTCGGCGCCTGGCTCGGCACCCTGATGCCCTTCGCCGACCAGGAGATGCTCGGCCCCAACCGGCTCGCCGCCTTCGCCTATGGCTACGGCCTGTTCGCGCTTCCCAACGTGCTGATCATCTCGGCGGTCCTGTTCGCTCTGGCGACGGCGACCCGGTCGACGGCCGGGACGTTCCTGGGCGTGGTCGGCCTGCTCATCGTCTATATCGTCTCGAACAGGATCATGGAGAGCCAGCCGCAGCTCCTCGACATTCGGGTCCTGGCCGATCCTCTCGGCATGTCGACCTATCTGGCGAGCTCGCGCTATTTTACCGCCGCCGAGCTCAACGCCGGCGCCATACCGGTGACGGAGATGATGGTTCTGAGCCGGCTGCTCTGGACCTCGGCGGCGTTCGCTTTGCTGGCGCTTACAATCTACCGGTTCCGCTTTTCGGAGCGGGGCCTGTCGAGACGCCGGCAGCGCCGGCTGGGGCGCGAGGAAGCGGCGCAGACGCTGACCCCGCCGGCCCCTTTCGTCCGGCTGCCGGAACCCCGTTTCGACGCTCGAGCCGGGCTCGCTCAGCTCGTCGCCCGGGGCGGGCTGGAAGCGCGCTTCATCCTCAGGAGCCCGGTCTTCCTGATCCTGCTGCTCATGGCCTTCGCCTTCATCCTTCCGCCGCTGATCGCGCCGTCGGGCTGGATGGGGGTCCCGCTCTACCCGCTCACCTCGGTATCGGTGCCGACCCTCGAAGCTGGGTTCGACACGATCCTGATCATCATCGCCACTTACTTCGGCGGCGAGCTGGTGTGGCGCGAGCGCGAGCGGAAGGTGAACGAGATCATCGATTCGACCCCGCTCGAGGCCTGGGCGCTGATGCTTCCCAAGCTGCTCGGGCTGGCGCTGGTGCTGGTCGCGACCCTGCTCGTCGGGATGGCCGCCGGCCTGCTCGGCCAGTGGCTCGGCGGCGGGGTCGAGCTCGCACCCGGCGAATATTGGCGCTGGTACCTTCTTCCCGGAGCCGTGGACTCGGTCCTGACCGCGGCGCTCGCGGTGTTCGTCCAGTCGGTCAGCCCCGGCAAATATGCGGGCTGGGGCGTGATGCTCCTCTACATCCTCGCTTTGGTCTTCGGGCCCTCGATGGGGCTCGAGCACCCCCTCCTCATCTACGGCAGCCTCCCCGCCGTGCCGCTGTCCGCCGCGGCGGCGCTGCTCCTGGTCGCGGCGCATCTGCTCTGGCCG
>DASQJV010000171.1:0-22391 GCA_035630855.1 Allosphingosinicella sp.
GCAGCTGGCGCGTGCCGGTCATCTACGTGTCGGACTGGCCCGACCTCGATATCCACACCCACAAGGACGTTCCGGGCAATCTCGATGCCACGAAGATCAAGCGGGCGATGTTCATCGCCGCGGCTTCGGCCTGGTATCTGGCCAATCTCGAGCCCGGCGAAAGAGCAAGGCGGCTTACGGATTTCATCCAGGTAGAGATGCTGCAGCGTGCCGCGGGGATGGGCCAATGGGCCGAGTCGCTGTCCGACGCCGGGCAAGAGGACCTGGTGCGGAACCGGGGGCGCCACGAGGTCGCGCTCAACGCATCGCTGGGTCGCTTCGGGCTTGCTCCCGCATTCCCCGATTTGGCCGGGGAGGCGGCCGATCCGCAATCGCCGGCGCCGATCGCGGGCGCCGCCGTCTACCGCCGCAATCCGAAGCTCAAAGGTCCGATGGACGGCTTCGGCTATAGCTGGCTCGACGACCATCTGAAGCGGGCGGGGCTTGAGAAGCCGGCGCTCCTGTCGCGCGAACCCGTGTTCGACGGGCCGAGTTACGGCTACGAAGCGCTCAACCTGGTGGATGGCAAGCGTACGGTCCAGCAGATACGCGACGATCTCGCCGCCACCGTCGGGCCGGCGCCGGTCGAGGAGGTCGCGGCCTATCTCGCCGTTCTGGAGCGGCTCGGGGTGATCCGGCGTTAGGAGAGTCGATGGACAGCCTCGTCACGACCGAATGGCTGGAGAAGGAGCTCCAAGCGTCCGATCTCCGGATCGTCGATTCGACCTGGTGCCTCCCCGCCGACGGCCGCGACCCGCGTGCCGAATATGAAGCGGAGCATATTCCGGGCGCGGTCTTCCTCGACCTCGACGAGGTGTCGGACTCGTCGAACCCCGTCCCGCACATGGTCCCGCCCGAGCCCAAATTCGCCAGCCGGATGGCCTCGCTCGGCCTTGGCGACGGTCAGCGCTTCGTCGTCTACGACAACAGCCCGCTGCACAGCGCCGCCCGCGCCTGGTGGATGCTGAGGAGCTTCGGCGCCCATTATGTCGCCATCCTCGACGGCGGCCTTCAGAAGTGGAAGTCGGAGGGGCGGCCCCTCGAGAGCGGCCGGCCGCGGGTCCGCCACGGCCATTTCAGCCCCCGCTTCGATCCCCGAACCGTGGCGGACAAGGCGGCGGTGACCGGGC
The DNA here is from genome assembly GCA_035630855.1 of Allosphingosinicella sp. GTDB lineage: Bacteria > Pseudomonadota > Alphaproteobacteria > Sphingomonadales > Sphingomonadaceae > Allosphingosinicella. The sequence goes on from DASQJV010000171.1 coordinate 1,170, forward strand.
TTCTCGGCGACGGCAGGCACCAGATCGTCGACGCGCGCGGCGCCGGCCGTTTCAGCGGCGAGGAGGCGGAGCCCCGGCCGGGCATGGCGTCCGGCCATATACCGGGCTCCAGGAATCTCCCGCAGGGGAGTCTGTTCAGCTCCGACAACAGCTGGAAGCAAGGCGACGAGCTTCGGTCCGCCTTCGCCGCCGCCGGGGTCGACCTCGGCAAGCCGATGGTCGCCACCTGCGGCTCGGGAGTCACCGCCTGCGTCCTCCTGTTCGGAGCCCATCTGCTCGGCAAGGAGGATGTGAGGCTCTACGACGGCAGCTGGTCCGAATGGGGCGCCGACCCCGCGACCCCCAAGGCGACGGGGCCGGCATGAAGGGCCGGCGGACGGACACCAGGCTCGTCCATGGCGGCCGCCGCAGGGAATGGCGCGGCCGGCTGGTCAACCCGCCCGTCCACCGGGGCTCGACCCTGCTCTTCGACAGCGTCGCCGAGATGCGCGCCGCGGCGCCCGGATTCGGCAAGCCTTATTACGGCCTCCATGGCACTCCGACACAGTGGGCGCTGGCGGAGGCGCTGACCGAGCTCGAGCCGGGGGCGGCCGGAACCACGCTCCATCCCAACGGCCTGGCGGCGGTGACCGCCGCCCTGCTGTCGGTGCTTTCGACCGGCGACGAGCTGCTGATGACGGACAGCGTCTACGGGCCGACCCGGCGCTTCTGCGACGGCTTCCTCAAGCGATACGGAGTCACCACGCGCTATTATGATCCGCTGGTCGGCTCGGGCATCTCGGAGCTGATCGGCGAGCGCACGAAGGCGGTCTTCCTGGAAAGCCCGGGCTCGCTGACCATGGAGGTGCAGGACGTCCCGGCGATCTGCGCCGCCGCGAAGGCGAGGGGGGTCGCCACCCTGCTCGACAATACCTGGGCGACTCCGCTCTTCTTTCCGGCCCTCGCGATGGGCGTCGACCTCTCGATCCTCGCCGGCACCAAATATGTCGGCGGCCATTCCGACGTCATGCTCGGCTCGGTGACCGCCAACGCGCCTTGGTATCCGAAGCTCGAGCGGACCAGCTGGGACCTCGGCCAGTCGGTCAGCCCGGACGACGCCTGGCTGTGCTCGCGCGGGCTGCGGACGATGGGCGTCCGCCTTCGGCAGCACGAGGCGAGCGCCTCGAGGATCGCCGGCTGGCTTCGCGAGCAGCCCCAGGTGGCGGCCGTCCTCCACCCGGCCTTTCCGGACTGCCCGGGCCACGAAGCCTGGGTCCGCGACTTCAAGGGCTCGTCGGGTCTCTTCTCCTTCGTCCTGAGGGGCGGGGGCGATAGCGAGCGCACGCGCTTCCTGGAGGCGCTGGAGCTGTTCGGCTTGGGCTACAGCTGGGGCGGCTTCGAGAGCCTCGTCGTTCCGGCCGATCCGGAGCGCCTCCGAACCGCGACCCGCTGGGAGTCGGAAGGACCGCTGGTCCGGCTCCAGATCGGGCTCGAGGATCCGGACGATCTGATCGAGGATCTGGCGCAGGCCCTCGGCAGGTGGAACTCCGGCTCGTGAGGGTATTGGTCGAGCGCTTCGGGGTCACCTGGCCGACCTGGAGCGACTGGGTCGCGGCGGCGGTCGCACTCGCCCTCGTCGCGGCGGCCTGGGGCCTCGCCTGGCTGGCCGGCCGCCGGCTCGGGCCCCGCCTCGCCGCTTTCTGGGAGCACCGCGCCGGCGGCCGCGGCGAGGCCCTGGCGAAGCGCATGTGCGATCTCGCCCGCTACCTGACCGGGGCTCTCCTCGTCGCGATAGTCCTCAACGTCGACCAGTGGCGGCCGCTCGGAGCCATCGTCCTCGGGGTCGCGCTCGCCGGATGGGCGGCGATGCTGGTCTCCGGGCTGGTGCGCGGCCTGCAGATGCCGCGCTGGGTGGCGGCGCTGCTCGCCGGGGTCACCTTCTTCGGCCTTCTCGCCCGGGCCGTCGGCGGGCTTCAGCCGATCACCGACACCCTCGACCGGGTCGGCTTCACCGCCGGCGAGACCCGGATATCCCTGCTGACCGCGCTTCAGGTGCTGGTGATCCTCGTCGCCATCTATGCGGTGGTGAAGCTGCTCAATCGGATCGTCAGCCATTCGATCCACCGCGCCACTGGGCTCGACGCGACCCAGCAGCTCCTCGGCCAGAAGCTGGCCAGCGTCGCCATATTGATCGCGGCCTTCTTCATCGGCATCGACCTCGTCGGGATCGACCTCACCGCGCTCGCCGTCTTCTCCGGAGCGTTCGGCCTCGCCGTCGGCTTCGGGCTCCAGAAGACGTTCGGCAACCTCATCGCCGGAATCATCCTGCTCATGGACCGGTCGATCAAGCCGGGCGACGTCATCGTCGTCGGCGAGAGCTTCGGCCACGTCACCAAGATCGGGGTCCGAGCCGTCTCGATCGTCACCCGCGACGGCAAGGAGCATCTGATCCCGAACGAGAACCTCATGACCCAGGAGGTCGAGAACTGGTCCTATTCGAGCCGCGACGTCCGCGTCCACATCCCGGTCGGCATCGCCTACGATTGCGACCTTCCGCTCGCCCAGAAGCTGATGGTCCAGGCGGCGGGCGAGTCGGAACGGGTGATGAGGAACCCGGCGCCCAAGGTCTGGCTGGTCGCCTTCGGCGAGAGCAGCGTCGAGCATGAGATACTGGTCTGGATCAGCGACCCCGAGCAAGGCACGGGCAGCGTCCGCTCGGAGATATTGAACCGGGTCTGGGAGCTGTTCCGCGAGAACGGGATCGACCTGCCCTTCCCGCAGAGGGACCTCCACATCAAGGACTGGCCGGGGGCGCCGAAGGCGGGGGATTAGACCAGGACTATGCTCCGTTCGGGCTCGCTTATTTCGGCAGCCTCCCGCTCAGCTCCCCAAGCCCCTTCTCGAGCTCCTCGGCGAGGCGTTCGGCGGCGGCGCGGACCGGCATTCCGGCCTCGTCGAGCTTGAGCAGGGCGCCGACCCCGGCCGCGGCCCAGCGCGCGGTCTCGGCGGCGAGGGCGTCGAACCTTTTCTGGTCGATCGGAAACGCCCGGGCGTAAGCGGCGCTGATCCGGGCGGCTTCGTCGAGGTCGCGGTCCCTCGGTGCGACCGAGGCGCGCTCGGCCATCTCCTCGACCAGCGCCAGCACCTGCCTGAGCTGCGCGATCTGGGCGCCGGCGTCGGCCAGGCCGGGGGCGTAGAGAGGCGGCTGCTGCTGCGTCATGCGCGGCAGGATAAGGGGATTGGGCTAAGGAAGGGTGAAACCGTCATTCCGGCGAAGGCCGGAATCCATGGACACCGCCGCACCCGAGTCGGCAAGAACCGTGTTCATGGATGCCGGATCAAGTCCGGCATGACGGTTATTGCGGGGTCGACACCGTCGAATCGCGGCCGGCGCCCGAGGGGGCGGCGACGATCGCCTGGGTGACCGCGCCCTTGTCGACCACGGTCGTGCCGGGATCGCCGGCGACGGAGCGGGCGCCGAGGGCGACCCGGTCGCCTCCGGCCGAGTTGAGCATCGAGCGCTCGCTCTGGCTGCGCGGCGCCGGGCCTCCGAACAGGGCCTCGAGCGCCTGGGTGCGGGCGTCGGCGCCGACCGGCACCGGCTCGCCGGTCTTCGGCGGGGTCAGAGCATAATCGGGCGGGATCACCAGCGGCTGGTTGCGGGTGACGGCGAATTCGTCGGGCCGCTCGCGGCCGGCGATGCCGGAGGCGCCGCAGCCGGCCAGAAGCAGAGTCGCCGCGCAGGCGCCAAGGCCGAGCTTCACGATACGCATAGTCACTTTTCTCCCTCGGGGACCTTCCGTTCGCGCGTCAGCAGCGCCCGGACAAGCAATAGCAGGACGCCGATGGTAATGGCAGCGTCGCCGACGTTAAAGACCAAAAAGGGATGAACGTCGCCAATATGAAGGTCGGCATAGTCGACGACATAGCCCAGCCGCACCCGGTCGAGGATGTTGCCGAGCGCTCCGCCGAGCACCAGCGAGAGGGCGACGGCGTCGTCGCGGCGCTTCTCGCGCCACATCCAGAAGGTGACGAAGGCGGCGATCGCGACGGTGAGCGCGACGAGCAGCCAGCGGCCGAGGTCGCTCTCGGCGTTGAGCAGCCCCATCGAGACCCCGTAATTCTTCAGCCACTTGAGGGTGAAGAAGGGGAGCAGCTCGATCTCCTGCCGGTGAGGCAGCTGAAGCGGATAGGTCACGACCCATTTCACCGCCTGGTCGACGACGAAGATAAGGGCGGCGACAGCGAGGCCGATCCGCCGGTTCTTCCTTATCCGCTCGGCGTCGCGGGACAGATCAGCCATTCAATACCCCCTCGCAGCGGGCGCACAGGCCCCCGTCCTCGCCGACCTCCGGAAGCAGGCGCCAGCAGCGGCCGCATTTCAAATAGTCGGACCTGGTCACTTCGATCGTCTCGCTCTGCGCCGCGTCGACCTCGGAGACGATGTAGATCTCCGCCAGCTCGGAAAGCTCGGTGTCGAGCAGGTCGATCTGGGCGTCCGGATAGAGCACCTTCGCCTCGAGGCTGGAGCCGATCACCTTCTCCCGGCGAAGCGGCTCGATGCTCTCGGTGACGTTCTCGCGAGTCGCCCGGATCAGGTCCCATTTCGAGCCGAGCGCCTCGTCCTTCCAGCCGGACTCGATCTCCGGCCATTCGAGCAGGTGGACCGAGCCGCCTTCGTCGGGGAAGCGGGTCTGCCAGACCTCCTCGGTGGTGAAGCACAGCACCGGCGCCATCCAGCGCACCAGGGCGTGGAACACGGTGTCGAGCACGGTGCGATAGGCCCGCCGCTTCGGCGAGGCCGGCGAATCGCAATAGAGGCTGTCCTTGCGGATGTCGAAGAAGAAGGCGGAGAGGTCGTCGTTCGCGAAGCTTGAGATGAGCCGGACGTAGCGGTTGAACTCGAACCCCTCGGTCGCTTCCCTCAACTCGGCGTCGAGCTCGGCGAGGCGGTGAAGCACCCAGCGCTCCAGCTCCGGCATCTCAGCCGCCGGCAGCCGCTCCGCCTCGTCGAAGCCGGCGAGCGCTCCGAGGAGGTAGCGGAAGGTGTTCCTGAGCTTGCGATAGGCGTCGGTGGTGGTGGCGAGCACCTCCTTGCCGATGCGGACGTCCTCGAAATAGTCGGTCGAAGCGGTCCACAGCCGCAAGATGTCGGCGCCGCTCTCCTTGAGGACGGCGAGCGGGTCGATCGTGTTGCCGAGGCTCTTCGACATCTTGCGCATGTTCTGGTCGAGCGCGAAGCCGTGGGTGAGAACGGCGTCGAAGGGCGCCCGCCCGCGGGTTCCGCAGCTCTCCAGGAGCGACGACTGGAACCAGCCGCGATGCTGGTCCGAGCCCTCGACATAGAGGTCGGCCCGGACCCCGTCGCCGTAGCGGGCCTCGACGACATAGCTGTGGGTCGAGCCCGAATCGAACCAGACGTCGAGGATGTCGTTGACCGGCTCGTAATCGTCCAGGCTATAGCCGTTGCCGAGCAAAGCCTGGTGGTCGGCGCCGAACCAGGCGTCGGCGCCGCCCTCGTGGAAGGCGCGGATGATGCGGGAGTTGACGACTACGTCCCTGAGATACTCGCCGGTCTTCCGGTGGACATAGAGGGCGATCGGGACTCCCCAGGCGCGCTGGCGGCTGATCACCCAGTCCGGCCGCCCCTCGACCATGGCTCGGATGCGGTTCTTCGACTTCTCGGGCACCCAGCGGGTGTCGTCTATGGCCTGGAGGGCGGTTTGGCGGAGCGTTGGAGACCCGCCCCGTTCGCCCTGAGCTTGTCGAAGGGCCTCGCTTTCTTCCTGCGCAGTGGAAGGGAGGGCTTCGACAGGCTCAGCCCGAACGGATTCCGAGGCGCCGGCTCTTCCGCCTTGGCCGTCCATCGGGATGAACCATTGCGGCGTGCAGCGGAAGATGATCTTGGCCTTGGAGCGCCAGCTGTGCGGATAGGAATGGCGGAAATCCGCCGAGGCCGCGAGCAGGCCGCCATGCTCGCTGAGCCCAAGGCAGATCGGCCCGTCGGGCGCGTTGAACCTGGCGTTGATGACGGAGCCGAGGCCGCCGAGCCATTCCCAGTCGTTGCGGTAAAAGCCGCCGTCGTCGACCGCGAAGACCGGGTCGATGCCGTGCGCCTTGCAGAGCAGGAAATCGTCCTCGCCATGGTCGGGCGCCATGTGGACCAGGCCCGTTCCCTGCTCGGTGGTGACGAAGTCGCCGGGGAGGAAGGGACGGGGCCGGGCGTAGAAGCCGCCCTCCTCGTGCATCGGATGGCGGGCGACGGCGCCTTCGAGGTCGCCGCCCTTCAAGGCCCGCTCTTCGCTCCACTCGAGGCGGAAGCCCGCGCCTTCGGGCGCCAGCGAGGCGAAATATCGCCCGGCCCGCTCCCTGAAGCCTTCGGCAAGCTCGCGGGCGACGAGGAATCGCCCGCCGAAAGCGCTCAGAGCGGCGTTGGTCTGGGTGTGGCGGGCGACCTCGGCGCCGTCGCCGCCGATCCGCGAGCGCAGCACGACATAGTCGATCTCCCGGCCGTAGGAGAGCGCCTGGTTGACCGGGATCGTCCAGGGCGTCGTCGTCCAGATCACCGCCCGGGCGCCGACCAGCTCGGGCAGCCGCGGCGCCTCGACGATCGGAAAGGCGACGTCGATCTGGGTCGAGGTCACGTCCTCATACTCCACCTCGGCCTCGGCCAGCGCCGTCTTCTCGACCGGCGACCACATCACCGGCTTGGCGCCGCGGTAGAGCTGGCCGCTCTCGGCGAACTTCAGAAGCTCCTCGACGATCTTGGCCTCGGCCTCATACTTCATGGTCAGATAGGGGTCGTCCCACTCGCCCATCACGCCGAGGCGCTGGAACTGCTCGGACTGGATGGCGACCCATTTCTCCGCATAGGCGCGGCATTCGGCCCGGAATTCCCGCGCGGGCACCTCATCCTTGTCGAGCTTCTTCTTTCGGTACTGCTCCTCGATCTTCCACTCGATCGGAAGGCCGTGGCAGTCCCAGCCGGGAACGTAGGGCGCGTCCTTGCCGAGAAGCGACTGGGAGCGGACCACCATGTCCTTGAGGATCTTGTTCATGGCGTGGCCCATGTGGATGTCGCCATTGGCGTAGGGCGGGCCGTCGTGGAGGATGAAGCGCTGGCGGCCGGCGCGGGCCTCGCGGAGGCGCCTGTAGAGCCCCATCCCGGCCCAGCGCGCGAGGATGGCCGGCTCCTTGCTCGCAAGGCCGGCTTTCATCGGGAAGTCGGTCTTGGGAAGGAAGACCGTGTCGCGGTAATCGGGTTTTTCGGACATTGGCGGGGCCTTAGCGCAGGGAGGGTGGGATTGGGAACACCTGTTCCCCGGCGAAGGCCGGGGCCCAGCCCCCTCGGCTTGCGCGGCTGGGCCCCGGCCTTCGCCGGGGAGCTAATTCTCCAGCGCCCGCCCGACGTCGTAGAAATCCTCGATCCACAGATAGCCGCGGAAGTCGCGCGGCACCTTGCCGAGCTGCTCGGGGCGGTCGAGGCCGAGGGCGCCTTTATCCTTATAGTCCCCGGTCAGGATCACCTTGGTGCCGGCCCCCGCCATTCGGGCGAGGAAGCGCTTGGGCCAACCCCAGATCGCCCATTGATAATTGAGCGGCACCATCACCGTCGTATTGCGGCACGAGCGGGGGACGTAGCTCGTCCATCCGAACTTGACGTAATCGGTGAGGCACGCCTTGGTATCCTGGACGGCGAACGTCCAGGCGCGGGGTTCGAGCTGCTTCACCCGGCGCAGGACGGCGGGATGGCCGTAAAAGCCGAACCGGGGCTCGCTCGCGGCGGCGCCGCCGCGCCGCAGTTCCGCGAGCAGCGCGTCGGCATCGGCCGGGTCCTTGCTCTTGAACTGGAAGATGAGCCGCATCCGGGGCGCTTCGCGAAGCACTTCTTCCACGGTCGGCATACCGCCGACACCCTTCCCGCGGAGCGGATGGGTCTTGCCGCCGTCGGACGTATAGCCATAGCCGACATCCAGCTTCTTGAGCTCGGCGAGGGTCAATTCCCGAACGGCTCCATGGCCCTCGGTGCGGCAATCGACCGTCCAGTCATGGAAGGCGACCATTCGGCCGTCCCGGGTCGGATGCACCTGGAGAGCGATCGCGTCCGCGCCGAAGTGACGCGCGTTGGAGAAGGACCGGAGCGTGTTGTCGATGAAATCATGCTCGGACTCGACCATCCGCTCCGCCGTGCAGGTCTCGGGGGTAATTCCCCGATGGTCGATCTGCTGGGCGACGCCGCGATGGGCGACGAGGATCAGCGGCCCCTTCGGCCGAGGCGCGATCCACGAGGCGTTGATCACCGAGACTGTGACCGCGAAGGCGCAGATGCCGGCGCCGGCCCATTGCCAGAGCTTCATCGCGCGAGCCTCCGACGGGCCTCGTCGCAATCCGCGGCCATTTGCGCCCGGAGCGCGTCGAGGCTGTCGAACTTCGCCTCGGGCCGGAGGAAATCGATCAGCTCGACCTCGATCCGCCGGCCGTAGAGATCGCCGTCGAAGTCGAAGAAATAGGGCTCGAGAAGCTCCTTGGGCGGCTCGAAGGTCGGGCGTATGCCGAGATTGGCGGCGCCGTCGAGCCGCCGGCCGTCGGCGAGCCGCCCCCTTACCGCATAGATTCCGAAGCGCGGCCTGAGATAGCGGCCGAGCGCGATGTTGGCGGTCGGATAGCCGATCGTCCGCCCCCTCTTGTCGCCATGCTCGACGACGCCCTCGATCGCGAACGGCCGCGTGAGCAGCCGGGCGGCGGTGGCGCAGTCGCCGGCCTGGAGGGCGTCGCGGATCCGGCTCGACGAGATCGGCCCCGCCTCGTCCGAGACCGGGCCGACCGAATCGACCGAGAAGCCGAGCCTGGCTCCGGCCGCCTCGAGCACCCCGACATTGCCGCCGCGGCCGCGGCCGAAGGTGAAGTCCTCGCCGGTCACCACGCCGGCCGCGCCGATCAGGTCGAGCAGGTTGTTCGAAATGAAGTCTTCCGCCGGGGTCGCGGCGAGCTCGGCTCCGAAGCGGAAGACGATCATCGCGTCGGCGCCGGCCGCGGCGAACAGGCGCTGGCGCTGGTCGAGGCTGGTCAGCCGGAAGGGCGGTGCGCCGGGGCGGAAGAAACGGACCGGGTGGGGGTCGAAGGTCGCGACCAGCACCGGCCGGCCCTCGGCCCGGCCGCGCTCGACCGCGCGGCCGACCACCGCCTGGTGCCCCGAGTGAAACCCGTCGAAATTGCCGAGCGCGACGATGCCCCCGCGAAGCGCCTGCGGAACCGCCGAGCCGCCGTCCAGCCGCTCCATGCGGCGCGGTATAGGAGAGGGGGAGGAGGGCGTAAACTGCCTCCCCATCTTCGATGGGGAGGCAGGATCAGGGGAGCCCCTGCAGAAGCCTCAGCAGATTGCCGCCCATCACCTTGGCGATCTCCTCGTCGCTGAAGCCGCGCTCGACCAGCGCCTGGGTGACGTTGACGAGGCCGGCGGTGTCGAAGCCCGTCGTCACCGCGCCGTCGAAATCGGAGCCCAAGGCGACATGGTCGATGCCGACGAGGTCGCGGACATGGGCGATCGCGGCGGCGACGGCGGCGGGGCGGAGGTCGCAGACGGCGGCGTCCCAATAACCGATCCCGACCAGGCCGCCGGTGCGGGCGACTCCGCGAATCTCGTCGTCGGTGAGGTTGCGGTTGACCTTGCAGGTCGCCTGCACTCCGCCATGGCTGGAGACGACCGGCCTTCTCGCCATCGCCAGCACCTCGGCGACGGCGGCGTGGCTCGAATGGGCGATGTCGACGATCATCCCGAGCCGCTCCATCTCGCGGACGACCTGGCGGCCGAGCGGGGTCAGGCCGCCTTTCTTCAGGCCGTGCATCGATCCGGCGACCTCGTTGTCGAAGAAGTGGGCGAGCCCGGCCATCCGGAAGCCGGCGGCGTGGAGCCGGCCGACATTGTCGAGGCGCCCCTCGATATTCTGAAGGCCTTCGATCGAGAGCAGGGCCCCGACGACCTTGCGCCCGGCGGTCCGGTCCGCGAGCAGCCGCCGGACGTCGCTCCCGCTCCTGACGATCCTCAGCCGCCCCTCCGAACCGGCTTCGGCGCGTCGAAGCTTCTCGGCATGCCAGAGCGACCGCTCGAGCAGCGACTGCCAGGTCCGCGGCGGCTGCAGCTGGGCGACGGCGAGCAGGGTGATGTTGTCGGTATCGGCGCCGTTGGAATCGTAATTCTGGCCCTTCGGGGTCTTGGTCACCGACGAGAAGACCTGGAGGGCGACATTCCCCGCCTCCAGCCGCGGCAGGTCGACCTGGCCGCGCGACGCGGGGTCGAGCAGGCCGCGCTGCCAGAGCAGGGTGTCGGCGTGCATGTCGGCGATGGCGAGCCGGGGGTGGAGCGCTTTGGCCCGGTCGCCGACGGCAGGGAGCGGCGTCGCCACGACCCTGTTCATCCCGCCTTCGACGATCCCCGGGGCGACGATGAGGAAGGCGCCCACGGCGATGACGATCAGGGCGAGAAGCCCGTAGACGATTTTGCGCATGATCCCCCCGGCGTTTCGCGCAGGTATAGCGGTTGCTTGCGCTCCCTGTAAGGGAGGGAAGCCTATCGACGCCGCCCCAGCCTGACGAAGCTGTAGTCCGGATGGTCTTCCCTCGCCGCTTCAAGCCATTCGGCCGGGTCGAACTCCGGCATGAACGTGTCCGCTTCGGGCTCGTCATGGACTTCGGTCAGCTCGACCGCATCGGCGATGGGCAGGAACAACGCGATGATCTCGGCGCCTCCGATGACGGAGACCGGCTCGCCCGCCGCGGCAGTGAGCGCCTCGTCGAGCGATCCGGCTCTGTGCGCCCCTTCCGCCCGCCAGCTCGGATCGCGGGTCAGGACGATGTGCCGGCGGCCGGGCAGGAGGCCGGGAAGGCTGTCGAAGGTGCGGCGCCCCATCACCATCGCGGTCCCCATGGTCACGGCCTTGAAATGCTTCAGGTCGGCCGGGATTCGCCAGGGAAGCCCTCCGTCCCGCCCGATGGCGCCGTTCGACGCGCGGGCGACGACGATGGTGACGCTCAAACCGCCACCTCGGCCTTGATGTGAGGGTGGGCGTCGTAGCCGGTGATCTCGAAATCCTCATATTCGTAGCGGTCGATCGCTTCCGGGCGGCGGAGGATGTTGAGCTTCGGGAGCGGCCTCGGCTCGCGGGTCAGCTGCAGCCGGGCCTGCTCTAGATGGTTGGAATAGAGGTGGCAGTCGCCTCCGGTCCAGACGAACACGCCGGGCTCGAGCCCGCATTGCTGGGCGAGCATGTGGGTGAGGAGGGCGTAGCTGGCGATGTTGAACGGCACTCCGAGGAAGGCGTCGGCGCTCCTCTGGTAGAGCTGCAGGTTCAATCGGCCGCGCGCCACCTGGGTCTGGAACAGGCAGTGGCAGGGCGCCAGCGCCATCCGCTCGATCTCGGCGGGGTTCCAGGCGGAGACGATCTGGCGGCGCGAGGCCGGGTCGCGGTTGATGAGGTCGATCAGGTTGGCGATCTGGTCGACATGGACCCCGCCCGGCCCTTCCCAGTCGCGCCATTGCTTGCCGTAGACCGGGCCGAGCTCGCCGCCCTCGTCGGCCCATTCGTCCCAGATCCGGACCCGATTCTCCTTCAGCCAGGCGATGTTGGTCTCGCCGCGCAGGAACCAGAGCAGCTCGATTACGATCGAGCGCAGGTGGAGCTTCTTGGTGGTGAGGAGCGGGAAGCCGTCGGCGAGGTCGAAGCGCATCTGGTGGCCGAAGACGGAAAGGGTGCCGACTCCGGTGCGGTCTTGCTGCTCCGAGCCCTCGTCGAGGATTCGGGAGAGGAGCTGGAGATAGGGCTGCATCGGGCGACTATGGCGGGGGAGGCGGGCGTTTCCAAGCGCCGGTGTGGCGCGAAGCTCAGGGTTGCGGCGTCACTTCCGACAATCTCCACTGCAGGACGCCCGTCATGCTCGCTTCGATCGGCGTTGCGCTCGCGTCGGTGGCCGGCGTGAAACGGGCGCGCGCGGTCAACATCCGGCACGTCTCCGAGTCGAGGATCGCCGAGCCGCTGGACGCTGTGACGGTGCATCGGGTGACCCGGCCGTTGGGACCGACGTCGAGCCGGTAACCGACGTCGCCCTGCTCGCCGGCTCGGACCGCCGCCGCCGGATAATCGAAATCGATCGAGATCAGGCCGCTGACCGCGCCTCGCGCCTTGAGCGGACGAAGCGGCGGCGGCGGGGCGGGCGGCGCCGGCGGCGAAACCGCTTCTGGAGGGGCGCTGGCGACCGACGATGACGCCACGGCGGCCACATCTTCGCCGGCCGCCGCCAGCGCCGCGGTCACCAACGCCGCCAGTTTCGAGAGGGGGAGATGTTGCATTCGTCGATTATCCCTTTTGCCGCGCGTCCCGGATCGCGTCGCGCAGGGCTTCATAGCCGACCGCGCCCTGGAGGATCTGGTCGCCGACGACGAACGTCGGCGTGCCGGTGGCCTCGAGGCCGCGGGCCAGCTCGAAATTCTTGGCCAGCTCGGGGTCGGCGACCGCGGCGGGCAGGTCGGCGCCGAGGCCGGCCTCGGCGCGCGCCCTCGCCACCGCTTCGGCGCTGGGCTTGCCGGCGGCGAACAGGGAGTCGTGGAAAGGCTTGAACCGCCCCGCCCGGGCGGCGGCGAGGCTTGCCCGGGCGGCCGCCTCGCTGTCCGGGCCGAGCACCGGCCATTCGCGCCAGACCACCTTGAGCTTCCTGTCCTCGCTCAGCAGGCGGTCGACGTCGGCATTGCTCTTGCGGCAATAGCCGCAGGCATAATCGAAGAATTCGACGAGGACGACGTCGGCGTCCGCGGCGCCGGCCCAGGCGCCCGCGAACGGAGTCTCGAGCGCGGCCCGGTTGGCCGAGATCACCTTGGCCGCCTCGCGCTCGCGGAGGCGGTCCATCGCCTCGGGCAGGACCTCCGGATTTTCGAGCAGATAGTCGCGGACGGACTGGCGCGAGCCGTAGGCGACCGCGCCGCCGCCGATCAGGGCTCCGACCAGGCCCGCGGTGAGGGCGGTCTTCCAGCCCGAATGGCCCCGGGCCGGAGCGGCGTCAGTTGTCACGGTTCTTTTTCTTCTTCTCCACCTCGGTCCGCGAGACCATCGCGATGTCCTGGGCGCGAAGCCAGTCGGGGGTGCCGGTGGGGACGGTCTTCAGGGCCTGCTCGGCATTGACCAGGGCAAGGCGCGGCTCCCCCTGCAAATTGTAGCGCTCGGCGGTGGCGAGCGCGGCCCGGCCGGGGTCGCCCTCGCGGTCGTAGACGATTCCGAGCTGGTACCAGGCGAAGGGGTTGCTGTTGTCGCGGCCGATCGCCGCCCGGAGCACCCTCTTGGCCTCCTCGTAATTGTCCGGCCGCTCGGTCGCGATCAGGGCGTGGCCGAGCAGGGCCGAGATGAGCGGCTGGTCGGGCGCGTATCTGACCGACTGGCGGAGCGCCTCGAGCGCCTCGTTCGGACGGCCGGATTCGAGCAGGATCTGGCCCTTCAGCTCGAGGAAATAGGGATCGGTCGGAGCGTCCGCGAGAAGGCTGTCCGCCTCGGCGAGGGCCTTCTCCGGATAGGCGCTCTTGTGCCAGGCATAGGCCCGGGCATAGCGGGCGGGAATGCTCTTGTTGCTCTCGGGGTAGACCACCCGGGTCCGGGTCGGATCCTCGACATAGCCCATCAGCTTCGCCTTGACCCGCTGGAAGCTCGCCTCGAGCCTGGCGTCGGGAGCGCTGTTCCAGCCGGGCGCGCTCTTCACCGATTGCTCGAGCGCGGCGAGGCGCTCGCCGTTCAGCGGGTGGGTGCGCATATAGCCGTTGTCCTGAGGGATGGCGTAGCGGAACTCCTGGTTCTGAAGCTTCTTGAAGAAGCTCAGCAGGCCCGCTCCGTTAACCTTCGACTTGGCGAGGAAGCCGGCGGCGGCGGCGTCGGCCGACGATTCCTGGGTCCGGCTGAAGGCGAGGAACTTGCCCATCGCCGCCTGCTGGCCGGCCGCCATCACGCCCATGCCCGCTTCGCCGGCCCCCGCCGCCATCGCCGCGGCGCCGAGGACGAGCGAGAGCAGCATGATACCGGTGGCGACCTTGATCCCCTCCTGGATCCGGATGACGTGGCCGCCGGTGATGTGGCCGACCTCGTGGGCGATGACCCCCTGCACCTCGTTGGCGGAGTCGGCGGCGGAGATCAGGCCGGAATGGATGTAGACGATCTGCCCGCCCGCGACGAAGGCGTTGATCGAGCGGTCGTGGATGAGGACGACCTGGACGTCGTCCGGCCTCAGCCCGGCGGCCTCGACGATCGGCCTCGACATGGCCTTGAACAGGGCCTCGGTCTCGGCGTCGCGGAGGATCGACTGAGCCGCCGCCGGACGGGCCGAGAGCCCGACGCTGAGGATGAGGAGGAATGCAAGGCGGGCGGCAAAGGCGCTCCACCGTCTCAGCGTAACCGTTGCTTCAGCCATGCCGATCCTATCCCTTCGCCGGGCTGAACCTGACATGAGCGCGCCTGCCGGGGCAAGCGCGCCCATGCCGTCGGTCAGGCCCCGAAAGTGCGCTGCCACCAGCCGCGGCGCGGCTCGCCGGCCTCGGCGGGCTCGGCCGGTCCGGCCTGCTCCTCAGCGGCGCCTTCGGTGTCGTTGGCCGCTTCGGGCGCCGGAGCTTCGGCCGGAGCCTCGGCTTCGGCGGCCTTCTTGCGGCGGGTGCGCTTCGGCTTGGCGGGCTTCTCCTCTTCGGAAGCAGCCTCCGCTACGGGAGCCGGTTCGGGCTCGGCGGCCGGAGCGGGAGCTTCGGCGGCCTCGGGCTGGGGAGCGGGCTCCACCGGAGCCTCCTCCTTGCGGCGGGCACGGGGGCGCCGGCGGCCTTTGGGCTTCTCCTCGGCCTCGGCCGGGGCGTCGGGGGCCGGCTCGACCGGGTCCACCGATTCCGCGACGGGCGCGTACTGGGGCTCGGCCTCGCCGGGCACTTCCGCCACGGCCGGAGCCGAGTCCGGCTCGGACGAAGGCTCGGCCGGTCCCTGCTCGCCTTCCTCGCCCTCCCTGCGGCGGCCGCCGCGACGGCCGCGCCGCCGGCGGCGCTTGCGGCCGCGCTCCTCGCTCTCCTCGCGGCGCTCGCGCTGCTCGCGATTCTCGGAGCGCCGGGGCCGGGCCTCCTCCTCCTCGTCTTCCTCGGCCTCCCCGCTTTCCTCGATCTCGTCGGCGAGATCCTCGGCGAACTCCTCCTCGTCCAGCTCCGGCTCGACGATCCGCTCGACCCGAGGCCGGGCGGCGGGCGGCGGGCCGAAGGATTCGACCGCCATCTTGGCGCCCTCGAACGTCTCCTCGATCAGGACCTCGATGACGACCCCGTAGCGCGACTCGATCTCGCCGATCTCGCCGCGCTTGCGGTTGAGGACGTAGACGGCGGCCTCGCGGCCGGCGCGGAGAACGATCCGGCTGCCGCGGCCGCGCGCGGCCTCCTCCTCGAGCATCCGGAGCGCCGACAGGCCGGCCGACGAGGCCGTCCGCATCAGCCCGGTGCCCTCGCAATGCGGGCAGGGGCGGGTCGACGCCTCGAGCACTCCGGTGCGAAGCCGCTGGCGGCTCATCTCCATCAGCCCGAAGGACGAGATGCGGCCGACCTGGATCCGGGCGCGGTCGTTCTTCAGCGCCTCCTTCATCGCCTTCTCGACCTTGCGGATATGGCCGTTCGATTCCATGTCGATGAAGTCGATGACGACGAGTCCGGCCATGTCGCGGAGGCGAAGCTGGCGGGCGATCTCGTTGGCGGCCTCGATGTTGGTCGCGTAGGCGGTCTGCTCGATATTGTGCTCGCGGGTCGAGCGGCCCGAGTTGATGTCGATCGAGACCAGGGCCTCGGTCGGGTTGATCACCAGATAGCCGCCGGATTTGAGCTGGACGACGGGTTGGTACATCGCCGCGAGCTGGTCCTCGGCGCCGTAGCGCTGGAAGAGCGGAACGGTGTCGACATAGTTCGCGACCCGCTTGACGTGGCTCGGCATCAGCAATTTCATGAAGGCGCGGGCGGCCTTGTAGCCGTCCTCGCCCTCGACGATCACCTCGTCGATGTCGCGATTGTAGATGTCGCGGATGGCGCGCTTGATGAGGTCGCTGTCGCCGTAGATCAGCGCGGGGGCCGAGCTCTTCAGGGTGCGCTCGCGGATCTCGTCCCAAAGGCGGGCGAGATAGTCGAAGTCGCGCTTGATCTCGACCTTGGTGCGCGAAAGACCGGCGGTGCGGACGATGCAGCTCATGCTGTTGGGCAGCGAGAGGTCCGACATGATCTGCTTGAGGCGCTTGCGGTCCGCCCCGTTCGAGATCTTGCGGCTGATGCCGCCGCCGTGGCTGGTGTTGGGCATCAGCACGCAATAGCGGCCGGCAAGGCTGAGATAGGTGGTCAGCGCGGCGCCCTTGTTGCCGCGCTCCTCCTTGACGACCTGCACGAGCAGCACCTGGCGGCGCCGGATGACGTCCTGGATCTTGTAGCGGCGCCGAAGATTCTGGCGCTTGCGGCGAAGCTCGTCGGCGGCATTCTCCTCCGGGGCGCTCTCGGCGGATTCGGGCGGGGCGGGCGCGTCCTCGTCGCCCTCTTCACTCTCGCCGTCGGATTCGACGAATCCATTCTGGTTGCCGCTGTCGATGAAGCCCCGGCCGTGATCCTCCTCCTCGTCGTCGCGATCCTCGTAGCGCGCGTCCTCGGCGGCGCGCAGGCGCTCCTCCTCGGCGGCATGCTCGGCTTCCTCGCGGAGCAGGGCCTCGCGGTCCTCGCGCGGGATCTGATAATAATCGGGATGGATCTCGGAGAAAGCCAGGAAGCCGTGGCGGTTGCCGCCATAGTCGACGAACGCCGCCTGAAGCGACGGTTCGACCCTTGTGACCTTGGCTAGGTAGATATTCCCCTTGAGCTGCTTGTGCTCGGCGGATTCGAAATCAAATTCCTCGATCCGGTTTCCCTTGACCACCGCCACCCGAGTTTCCTCCTGGTGGCGCGCGTCGATCAACATGCGCATCGTCATTAACATCACTCCACGCGCGCTGGGCCGTCCTTGCGGCGGCGGCGAGCGCGCGCTCGAATATGGACGAAGGCGCGGCCGGCTCGGCGCGCGCCCTCAATGTCCGGGTTGAAAAGAAAAAAGTCGCCTCTGCTGCGCGCGGCAGGCCGGCGGAAATGCCCGGCCGCAAAGCCCCGGCCGCAACGCCCGGCCCCGTTCGGGCGGGCAGCGTCAGGGGGGAAAAATGCCTCATGCAGCGTCAACCTTGGTGGCCGGCATGGGGTGCCGGCGCATGCGTTCGGCCCGAGACCGGAAGCAAGGTCGCTCCTTCAGCGGGTGCCGAGCCCGGTAGCTAGCATCTGCCATGGGCAGCGGCAACCGGTATCGGGGTTCCGCTTCTCGGAAGGGGACAGCCGGCCGTGCCGGTCCCTATTCGGCCGAAGCCGACGCGACCGCCTCGGCGAGGGCGCGCTTGTCGGCCTCCTGGCGGGCGCGCATCGCGTCGCCGCGGTGGGCCCTCGCCGCCATCGCGTCCCAGGCCGCCGCCGCCCTCAGGCAGCGGTCGCGGACATTGTCGAGAGTGGCGGCTTCGGCGTCGGCCCGAGCCTCGGCGGCGCGGGCGAGATAGAAATCGAGCTGGCTGGACATGGCCGCCTTCTGTTCGGAATCGCCGCGCGAGTCCAGAGCGGCGCCTCTGGCGACTGTCCCGACGCTGGAATCTTGCCAAGCGCCGACGCTGCCGGAATAATCGCACCGGCATCGGCGGCAGGGGGCGGCCATGAGCAATTTCGAGTTCGTTTTCTCGCTGTTCGCGCTTCTCCTCGGCTTCAGCCTCGTCGAGGTGCTCGGCGGGCTCGGGCGGACGGTGAAGCTCGGCGCCCGGATCCGGCTGCGCGGGGCCCGCGAGGGCGAGCAGGTGCGGATCGGCTGGCTGACTCCGCTGCTCGGCCTGATCGTCATGCTCGACCTCACCTCCTTCTGGGTGCTGGCCTGGCACGCGCGCGACCATGTCCCACCGACCTACGAGGCGCTGATGGCCGGCCTCCTCATCACGGGAATCTACTATCTGGCGGCGATGCTGGTCTTCCCCGAGCGGCCGGAGGAGTGGCCCGACCTCGACGACTTCTACATGACCCACCGCCGACCGGTCGTCGCCGGGGTGGCGGCCTGCAACATCCTCGCCCATTCGGCGGGCCTCGCCATCGGCAGCGAGACGGTGCCGGACGCTCCGGCCGCGCTGGCGGTGGTGGCGGTCTTCTACGCGCTCCTCGCCGGAGCCTTCGTCGCGAAGCGGCCGCGGGTCCAGCTCGCGATCCTCGCGACGCTCGCGGCCTTCTACGTCTTCGGCGGGCTTGCGGTGAGGGCCCTGGGCTAGCCTCGCCGCTTTTCCCGAAGGGGCGGCGGTTCCGGTCCGTTCGATGGTCCGGAAGCGTGACGGCGGTCACGCGGGCCGGGGCCCCTCCGCATGCAATAGGGCTCGAACTCAATGGGAGGACGGGCGAATGACCGAAGGTGAGAAGATGCTGCGCTTGGCGGAAACCCGCATCGGCGAGAAATATGTCAACGTCTGCATACCGAAGAACAACCCGAACTGGCACGGCCCGTGGGACTGCGCCGAGTTCATGTCCTGGCTGGTCTTCCAGGTCGGCGGCTTCCTTTACGGGTGCATCGACAACAAGGGCAACCCGGCGACAGTCGAAGCCTATACCGGCGCCTGGCAGCGCGATGCCGCCAAGCTCGGCCGGCGCGTCTCCGTCGCCGAGGCGGCCGGAACGGTCGGAGCGGTGCTTCTCCGCAATCCTCCGGCGCCCGGCAGGATGGGCCATATCGTCGTCTGCGACGGCAGGGGCGGCACCGTCGAGGCGATGGGCAAGGCCTTCGGGGTCCGGCGCGGCAAGGTCGCCGGCCGGGCCTGGGATACCGGCATTCTGCTTCCCGGCTTCAACTATCCCGGCGCGGACGCGTCGATCGCGGCGCCGCCACCGGCCCTGCTCTATGCGATCGGGCAGCCCGGAATGAAGAAGTCGGTGGTCTCGGCGATCCAGAAGGCGGTCAAGGCCGCGGGGATGGATCCGGGGCCCATCGACGGCATCTACGGCCACAACACCGCCGCCGCCGTGGCGGCCTTCCAGGCTACCAAGGGGCTGGTGGTGGACGGTCAGGTCGGGCCGCAGACGGCGAAGCGCCTGAAGGTCGATCTGTCCGCCTGACCGGCCGGCCGGGACCTTCGCCTGCGGTCCCGAGCTGTCGGCGCGGAGCCCGCGCCCGGCCGTGGGGGCCGGGCGCGGGCTCCGCCTGGACCTAGTCCCTCAGGGCGGCGGAGACCTTGCCGCCGTTCTTCTCCAGCTCGGCCATGACCTGCTTGTGGAGCCAGATGTTCATCTCGGCGCTGCCGTCCTTGGCGCCGGTGTAGCCGAGCTCGGTGGCGAGCTCCTTGCGGTTGTCGAGGCTCGGATCGAGATCGAGGAGCTTCATCAGGTCGACGATCGAGGACTGGTAGTTGAGCTTCTCGCCCTTCTTTGCGGCGAGATCGGCGAGGATCGCGTCGACGTCGACGTCGGCCGGCTGGGCGGTCGCCGCGGGATTCATCTGGGGCATCGCCGGATTTTGCGCCTGGGCCTGGGGCTGAGCGGCCCTGGCCTTGCCGAAAATGGCGTCGCGGATCTTTCCGAAGATACTCATGCTTACTCTCCTGTGGGTGGCGGCGCGGAGCGCGCGGCTTCCGGGAGAATGAGCGACCGCCGCCGAAGTTGCGTCCCGGGCGGGGAAAGGCGACGAAGCGATTCGGGCGCCGGGCAGGAGGCGCGCACGAAAAAGGGGCGCCGCCGAAGCGACGCCCCTGTTTCGGCTCGCGGAGGCTTAGGCGCTCTGCAGGTTGACCGCGCTGGTCTTGCCGCGCTGGTCCTGCTCGAGGTCGTAGCTGACCCGCTGGTCCTTGTTGAGGGTCGTCATTCCGGCGCGCTCGACGGCCGAGATGTGGACGAAGGCGTCGTTGCCGCTGCCCTCGGGCTGGATGAAGCCATAACCCTTGTCGAGGTTGAAGAATTTCACGGTGCCGGTCGGCATGGTATTTTCCTTTGGTAGACAGAGTGCCGGTGACGCCGAAATAGAGGTCGCCGGGCTTTAGCAGCGTAGAGAGAAGGAAAAACCAACCGAAGAAGGAAATGTCCGTCGCATGCGACTTTAGCCCGGACCTTATGGAGCATTTAAGCTCCGATGGCAAATCTTGTGCGGCGAGGGCCGCTTTTCTCGCGATTAAATCCAGGCTCGGGTCATACCGCGCCCACCGCCCGCGCGAAGGCGAGGCTGTCGAACAATTCGGTGAATCGGGTGACCTTGCCGAACTCGAAATGCCAGATGTCGACCTTGGGCGAGTCGACGACCGCACCGGTCGCCCGGTGGCGCCAGGCGCAGCGGCCGATCATCACCACGTCGTCGCCATATTCGCCGTCGGCGATGAACTGGTCGACGACATAGTCGAGCATCTCCCAGTCGCGGGCCAGGGCCTCGAAATATTCCGCGGCCTCGCGGCGGTCGCGGTGGGTTCCGGCGAGCTCGGACGGAAGGGCGGGATCGAGCACCGAGCGCATCTCGACCCGATCGTCGAACAAGGCGAGGATCTCGTCGGCGCTGCCGCCCTTGGTGTCGCGCCAGCGCCGATAGGCCTCGCGCAGTGCGGCGACGTGCGGATTGTTCTCGCAGGACATAACTCGACTCTTCCCCCGGTTGAGCCGGCACGGAGGTTAGCACGAATCGGCGGCAAGTCGAAGCCCGACGGCGCCCGGCAAGGGAGATGCATCCGGCCGCGAAGCCTGCCATGCTGGAGCGCGCAACCGCCGAAAGAGGAGTGAAGATGCGACCCATATCCACAGCCCTCGCGCTGGCGGCGAGCCTCGTCGCCCTTCCCGCCTCCGCCGCGCTGCCGCCGCAATATCAGCGCGCCGCCGAGTTCAGGGCGGTGGTCGCCGACGGCCATATCGCCAACGCCTTCGACGGAGCCCCGATCGAGCGGATCGAATATGTCCGGCCCGACCTCTACCGGGTGACGGCCGGGCGCTGCCGGCTCGACGTCGCGATCGTCGACCTTCCGATCCCGGCCGGAGTGGTCGGACCCCGGCGCTTCGCGGTGAAGGCCGGAACCAAGGCCTGCGGCCGCTAGCCGATGGAGTTGTGGCTCGTCGCGGCCGGCGGCGCGGCCCTGCTCCTGCTGCTGGCGCTCAGGCTGCGCGGACCGAGCGGCGGCCGCGACCTGACCGGGCCGCCGAAACGGAAGGGCCGG